>JBKPPE010000110.1:0-6882 GCA_046733375.1 Acidobacteriota bacterium
TCTCAGAGCACGCCGACTTTCCCGAAGACGATGAATTGATTGTCGAGAAACTGAATCGCGAAGACGTCTTGCTGGCGCTTCGCTGGGATAGAAGTGATGAGTAATGAGTGATGAGTGGACGGCAGACGTCTGACCTCTGACATCTGTTTTTATGTATTCGTTCAAACGATTATTAGTTGGTAAAGCCAAGCGAACGGCGCAGGCGCTGCACGAGCGGCTGACGAAGAAGACCGGTCTCGCCGTCTTCGCCTCCGACGCGCTGTCTTCCACCGCATACGCGACAGAAGAAATTCTCCTCGTGCTGGCCGTTGCATTCGCGGCGGGCGCGGCAAATTCTTTTCACTACGTTGTTCCCATCACGTTCGCGATCGTGATTGTCCTCGTCATCGTCGCGATCAGTTACCGGCAGACGATTTTTGCTTATCCATCCGGCGGCGGCGCTTACATTGTCGCCAAAGATAATCTTGGTACGACGCCCGGTTTGATTGCGGCGGCGGCGCTGCTGGTCGATTACGTGCTGACGGTGTCGGTGTCGATTTCGGCAGGCGTCGCAGCAATTACTTCAGCCGCGCAGGGAACGAGTTGGGCGCCGATTAACGATCATAAGGTCTTGCTTTGTCTGATCCTGATTGCCTTCATCGCTGTCGCCAACTTGCGGGGCGTGCGCGAATCGGGCGCTCTGTTTGCCGGGCCGACGTATTCGTTCGTCATCAGTTTTCTGTTCATGGTTGGCTACGGGATCATTCGCTACTTGCTGCATCCCGCCGCCGCGCCGGCGCCGGAAGATCTGAAACTAGCTGAGGGTTACCACCTGCAACCTTTGACATGGTTTCTGCTGTTGGGCGCGTTCTCAAATGGTTGCGTGGCGTTGACCGGGACCGAAGCGATCTCAAACGGCATTCCCGCTTTCAAACAGCCTGAGTCGAAAAACGCGGCCACGACGCTGGCGTGGATGGCGGCGCTTTTGGCGACGATGTTCATTGGGACGAGCGTAATGGCCTATCTCTATCAGGTGCATCCGCGCGAAAGCGAAACTGTGATCTCACAATTCGCCCGCATCATCTTTACCGGCCGGATGGGCTGGTTCTATTACATCGTTCAGGCGACGACAGCGTTCATCCTGGTCCTCGCGGCAAACACCTCGTTTGCGGATTTCCCGCGACTGGCAAGCCTGCTCGCGCGCGATCGCTTCCTGCCAAGACAGTTCGCAACGCGCGGTGACAAGCTGGTCTTCTCGAACGGCATCATCATCCTCGCGGTGTTTGCGGCGGTGCTGGTGATTTCGTTCGGCGGCGATACCAGTCGCTTAATTCCGCTGTACGCCGTCGGGGTCTTCCTTTCGTTTACGTTATCGCAGAGCGGAATGGTCTTGCACTGGTTGCGCGCGGGGCGGATCAAGAAGCAGGCCGACATCGCCACAAAAGAAAAAGGATCGACCGCCAACATGGTCGTGACGGGGCAACTGATGGCGCCCGCACAGCTCAAAGAGGCCCGTCATTGGAAGAAATCGATCGTTATCAACGGCCTGGGTGCGATCGCCACCTCAATCGTCCTTGTGGTTCTGGTTATAACTAAATTTCTGCACGGCGCATGGATTGTGGTCGTGCTTATCCCTCTGCTGGTCGCGCTTTTCCGCAAGATTCATCGGCATTATCTCGACATTGCGGCGCAATTGACGACCGAAGGGCTGCAAAAGCTAAGACCGGTCCATCATGAAGTGATTGTGCCGATTTCGGGAATACATCGCGGCGTGCTTCAGGCATTCGAATATGCGAAGACAATCGCGCACGGTCACATCACCGCGCTGTATATCAATGTGGACGAAGAAGCGACGCAGAAGCTGCGCGCAAAATGGACTGGCTTTGTCGAAGGCGTCGAGCTGGTGGTGATCGCGTCACCCTATCGTTCGCTGGTCGCGCCGCTGATTCGTTACATCGATCGGCGTTTGCAACTGCACCCGCAGCAGCTCGTCACCGTCGTGCTGCCTGAGTTCGTGCCGGCGAAGTGGTGGCACCACCTCCTGCACAACCAGACTTCCCTGATGTTGAAGGGTTCGTTGCTCTTCAAGCCGAACGTGATCGTGATCAGCGTGCCGTATCACCTGAAGATCGAGAAAAACGGAGCGAACGGAAAACGAAGTTCAGGGGCTTAGTCCGCGAAAAAAAGCGACTGTCGGAATTGCATCCGACAGCCGCCTTCGAGAAACCTAAAAGAACCTTCCGTCAGAAACTAAATACAATCTGCTCCTGCAATCGATACTGCCTGGGTGTGAACGCGTTAAGCGGCACGAAGAAATTGAGAAAGTCGCCGCTGCTGCGGCGTTCACTTTGGATGTAGAGCAAACTTTGCCACGTGATCTTCTTCGCGATTCCATAGTCAAAACGCAGGTGATGGGTGCGAATGTTGACGCCCGTATTCGTGCCGAGATCGTCGTCCGTCACTTGCGAGATCATTGAGTTCGCGCCTTTGCTCGAGAAGACATAGAGAAAGCTCACGTCACCGCGATTAACTACTCGGCCGACCTGGAATGATGCCAGAAGCGCATCACGTTCAGGCAGACCGATGCCAATGTTGCGCGCCGCCTGGATGTTGAAGATGACCGGATAGGTGCGCGTGCCACTCTTCCAGCCGGCCCAATTCAAGCGGTAGGTCACGCGCGCGATCTGAAAATTGCGCGCGGTGTAGATCGCACCGCCGTTTGTCGTCGTCGCATTGCCCGTTCCCGTGAGCGGGCCTGAAAGCGTGATGCCCAAACCGTTCTGCACGATAAGCGGCACGCCCGCCGCCGTCGATGCCAACTGAATTTGATTGGGATTGCGATAGATCTGCACGTCGCCGCCGACCTGACTGCCCCAACGATCGTTGAACTTCTGGTTCAGCAGCAAACCTTGATGAAAAAGATTTGCCGCACGCCCGGTTGAGCCGACCTTGTCGCCGGCCAGGGCCAGCGGGCTGCCGGAGGTCACAATGGCGACGTTCGGATTACTCAGAATGTATTGTCCCGCGCGAAATTCGAGGCTTGACGCTTTGAGTCCATTGTTCTTGAACGACCACACGTACTTTTCATTGAAACCGTTGAAGCGAATGTCGTCGTCGAACAGGAAGCGAGAGTTGTCCGCGAAAATTTCCAGCACGCGCCCACCCTGAAGCTGAGTCGATTTGTTCGGGTGATAGTCAATCCAGGCTTCACTGATGAAAAACGGATGACGGGTCGTGACGGATGCGAAGTCCTGATCCGTCGTCAAAGCATTGTTAATTGGGCCGGTTGCCAATTGTCCGTGGAAGCTGACTTTTGGATTGATATCCGTGTCGAAATTAAATCGTAGACGGTAGCGCATACGCGCATTCTGTTGATGGGTCAGGGCCGTGAAGCCGGCCGGCGGATTCGGCTCGGCCTCGCGGAAGATGCCGTCGAACCGCAAACGAAAATCGCCACTGAAACGAAATGGCCCAATGCGACGCACCTGCTCGTCGAGTTTCTTGATGCGATCGTCAACCGAAGGCTGGCCGCTGGATGACGCCGGCGGTGAGTCCTTTGTGGCCGAAGCAACTGCCGTGGTGGGCGATGCGGCAACGGCCGGCGCGTCAGTTGCCGAGAGTTTCGCAATGGTTCGCTGCTGTTCAGCAACCAACGCCATCAGTTTGTCGAGTTTTTCGGACTGCTCGCGCACCTGCTCTTCGAGCGCTCCCACTCGGTGATCGATGTCGTTTGGTTTTGCGTTCGGCTTGTCGGCGACGGGCAATGTCGCGTCTCGCGTCGTGCGCGCAACTTCGCTCTGCGCACATAGAGATGTCGGCAGCAGCAGAAAGACCAGCGCACTCATTGACGCTGCACAGAAGATCCAACGCGTTCCTGGCATGATGTTCTCCGTTCCGAAAGGAGATAAGAAGACCTTGAGGAAATCCAGATGGTAGAGGTTATTGAGCGCGAGTTACAAACGTCTTAGGTTGAAGTTAATTTGGTGTTAACTATCGAGATGAACCCAGGCTGCTCGATACGATGAGAAGGTTTTTGATAGTGTCCTAATTCATTTTCTCTGTGTCTCTGCGGATCTCAGTGTCTCTCTGGTGGATTTCCTACTAAACCATTTTCACCACAGAGCAACTGAGGCTACATAGAGACACGGAGACAACAAGCACAGATTAGGACAGGTCTAGGTCTCGCGCCGCCGTCGTGAGCTCATTTTCTTTTGCTAGCGGCTTTGGGTATAGTCCTGTCGAATTCCCTGTTTTAAATCGATCTTCCGATGTCTGTCTGCGGCCAAAACACGCAGGTTAAGACACGAGGGAGCAGTTTCATTGCCAAACACTCCGAGGGAATGAGACACAGGCTACAACAACACCCGTATCAACAACTGTGCTTACTCTTGGTGCTGTTGGTATGCGTCTCGATTACGTCGAACGCTCAGAATCCCAACCCAAGTCCCGGGCCTAACGCCACACCGCCACCGCAGCCAGCCCCATCGCCCGCGCCTCAGCCGTTGCCGCAAGCAACGCCAGTCGTGAATGCGATGACTTTGGACGAGGCGTTGCGTCTTGCGGACGCCCAGGCCTCTGCATACCAAAGCGCTCTGCTGAACGAGAAGATCGCTGGCGAAGATGTGAAGCAGGCGCAGGCCGCCTTCATGCCGAAGATCAGCGCGCCGCTCGGTTACATCTACACCTCGCCGGCGTTTGGCTTGCCGCCCGGTGAACCAAGAGCACCCAGTTTCATTTCGGCCGATGCCATCGGTGAGTACGAAGCCTTCCTGAATGTGTCAGGTGACTTCGACGTTTCCGGAAAGCTCCGCGCAACGCTCGCGAAAAACCGCGCGCTGTTGGCCGCGGCGCACGCCGGTACTGACGTCGCGAAACATGCACTGGCACAAGCAGTGATCGAGACCTACTACGGTTTGGCACTCGCGAGCACTGATCGTTCGGCGGCGGAAGCAAATCTCGCCGCGGCCCAGGAATTTGAACGGATTACCGGCTTGATGTTGAGTGGTGGCGAAGTTGCGCCAGTCGATCTCACGCGCGCGGAGTTGCAGACATTGGAGCGGCGCAATGAGTTGGCGAAGGCGCGCGTCAACGAAGAAGTGGCCGCCAGTTCGCTGCGTGTCCTGGTCGGCTATGAGTTCACGCGACCAATTAACGCGATAGACCTCGCCCTGACGCTGCCAAGCGACGTTGAGTATCAGCAGTTCAAGGTTGATGACGTCACGCGACGGCCTGAGTTCACGCAACTCGATCAGCAGCTGCGCGCCGCCCGCCAGAACATAAGGATTGCGCGCGCTGATCGGTTGCCTTCGTTTTCGTATTCGATTAATGGCGGCTTCCAGACCGACTCGATGAAACCGCCGCGATTAGAAGAGCACAGCGGCGTGTCGGCGGGATTCAGTCTCAATATTCCCATCTTCGACTGGGGAGCCAGCCGCAGCCGCGAACGGCAGGCGCGATGGCAGGTTCAAGTTGCGGAAAACGAACGCGAGTTCGCCACCCGTCAATTCACGCAGGAGTTTTATGCAGCGCGAGCTCAAGTCGCAAACGCGCTGACGCGCATCGCGCTGGCACGCGAAGGAATCGTGAAGGCACAGGACAATTTGAATGCGTCGATTGCCCGCTATCGCGCGGGCGAAGCGCAAATTATCGAAGTAACCGACGCGCAGACAACGTTGGTGACGCAGCGCAGCGCGCTTTATCAGGCGCTCTTCGATTATCAAATCGGCCTCGCGAAGTTGAAACGAGCCAGCGGGCAATAGAATTTGATCTGTAGAACAGGCTGCCAGCCTGTTCCGTGAGCGACAGGCTAGCAGCCTGTCGTACGTAAACGAGCGAGCGCACAAAAGACGCGCGGATAAAGAATGGACAGCCCAGATCTTAACCGTACCCCTGAACTCGAACGTGTTTCGATCGACGAGGCGCGTCTTGCCGAAACGCGCAGAACGCGACAGCGCAACACGATCATTATCATCGCAGTCGGGGCGGCCATCTTTTTCCTGGTGGTGGTGCTCGTCGTTTGGCGATGGAGAAAATCGCGGGAGACTGAGTCGGAAACTGCGAACGTGGTCGTCAGCGTTAAGGTCGCCAAAGCTGAAAAGGGACACATCGCGGCGCAGGTGGTCGCAGTCGGCACAATCTGGCCGCGCGACAAAGCCGATGTGGGCGCGAAAATCAGCGCGCAGATCAAACGGATGGGCTTGTTGAAGGACAGGTTCGTCCACGCGGGTGACGTGATTGCTGTGCTTGAGTCGAGAGATCTGCAGGCGCAACGCGCGGAAGCAGTTGCCGCATTAAATCAGGCGCGCGCCGAAGAGCGCAGCCTTGTCACCGGCACAATTCCGAAAACCAACGCTGAAGATCAGAAAGCGCTGAATGACGCACGCGCGAAAGTTAACAACGCACGCGCGCTTTACGATCGCCGCCGCGGGCTGTACGAACGCGGAGGCATTTCGAAAAAAGATCTGGAGCAATCCCAACTGGATCTGACTACGGCCGAAGACGAATTGCGGCTCGCGCAGCAGACTGTGGCCTTGCGGGGCCAGTCGCTGAATCCCAACGATCGCGCTTTGGCGGCAGCAAAAACCGCGGAAGCGCAGCAACACGTGGCGACGCTTGATGCGCAGTTGAGCTACGCCACGATTCGCTCACCAATTACCGGCATCGTCACCGATCAGTTTCAGTACGAAGGCGAGTTTGCAGCCGCCGGAGGCAAACTTGTCACGATCGCCGACATCAGCACGGTGATCGTCAAGGCTCCCTTTTCGGACACGGTCGCAGCGCAACTGAAAGTTGGCGACACCGTCAGCGTCCTTCCCACCGATACCTCAGCAGAAGAGATGCACGGACAGGTTACTTTGTTGAGCCGATCTGCTGATCCGGCCAGTCGCACGGTCGAGGTGTGGG
>JBKPPE010000111.1:0-4510 GCA_046733375.1 Acidobacteriota bacterium
GCGCAATCGCGTCATAGAAGTACAATTGATCGTCACCAGTGAGTCGAATGATTTCTTGCGTCAAGGCATCCGAAGTCAGGGGCCCAGTCGCGACGATAGTGACGGTTTCACCCTTTAGCGAAGTAACCTCTTCACGCACGACTTCGATGTTCGGATGAGCTTCGATTTCCGAAGTGATGTACTCGGCAAACTGTTGACGATCAACGGCGAGCGCGGCGCCGGCAGGGACGCGGGCGTGCGCGGCGGCGCGCATCACCAATGAATCCCCGCGACGCAGTTCCTCTTTCAAAAGGTGCGAAGCGCTACCGGCCTCATCGGATTTGAGTGAGTTGGAACAGACGATCTCCGCGAGCTTATCGGTGCGATGGGCAGGTGTTTGTCGCACCGGACGCATCTCGTAGAGTTTTACGCGCGCGCCGGCGTTCGCCGCCTGCCAGGCTGCTTCAACCCCGGCTAGTCCGCCACCGATGACAATGATTTCGTCTGGTGACACTACCTTCGCTTGTTTCTCCGCAAAACCTTCTCGTGCGCTTGTTTCGTCAAACGCGCGACGCGCTCTGCCGTCGTTTCTGAATTTGTTGAGCCGCGTTCCTGTTCATCGCCGTGATGCTCGCGCATTTCGCCCTGATGCTTGTGAAAATCGAATTCGTTCACGCGTGTCGCGCCGACCTTGAATGTTTCGATGTTTCGCGTTTGATCTTTCATTATTACTCCTGTCGGTTGACAGTGAAAACAGCCGATTCGTATAGTTCCACCTTCGAACGAGCCGGCTTAGCTCAGTTGGTAGAGCGTCTGATTCGTAATTAGAAGGTCATCGGTTCAAGTCCGATAGCCGGCTCCATCGCATCAACGATTCCGCAGTCAGTCTAAAACCCATAGCAGGCGACCGCAAGGTTGCCTGTTTGCGTTAGGAATGTCGCACACGCGATGCTCACGCCCGAGCAAATTCAGAGATACGAAGAAGAGGGATTTCTCGTGCTGCGCGAGTTCGTGGAACCGTCAGCATGCGATAGGCTGCGTAGGCACGCCGAAGAATTGGTGCGAGATTTCGATCCGCGGGGAATCATCTCGATCTTCTCGACGCGCGAGCAAACCCGCACGAGCGACGATTACTTCCTTGAGTCCGGTGACAAGATCCGTTTCTTCTTTGAAGAAAACGCCTTCAACGCCGATGGCAGCTTGCGACAAGCAAAGGAACGCTCCATCAACAAAATTGGGCATGCACTTCACGATCTCGATCCGGTGTTCGACGAATTTTCGCGAGGCGCGGAAGTAAAGCAGGTGGTGCACGAGTTGCGCTTCCGCGACCCGCTCTTGCTCCAATCTATGTACATCTTCAAGCAGCCGAACATCGGCGCCGAGGTAACTTGCCATCAGGACGGCACGTTTCTTTTCACTGAACCGCTCCGCGTGCTCGGTCTATGGTTCTCGCTCGAAGACGCGACGATTGAGAACGGCTGCCTGTGGGCGATTCCCGGCGGACACAAAGCGGGACTAAAGTCGCGATTCGTTCGCACCTCGACAGAGATCGACAGTTTAGCGGCGGGCTACCGCCCGCCGGAAACCAGCAAAACTCATTTCGAAGTGTTCGATGAAACGCCCTGGCCTGAAGAAAAGTTAGTGCCGCTGGAAGTCGAGAAGGGAACGCTAATCGTTTTGCATCCGCTCCTGCCGCACCTCAGTCGCGAGAACCGTTCGGCAAAGTCACGACAGGCTTACACGCTGCATATCATCGACGGCTCGGCGCATTATCCAACAACCAATTGGTTGCAGAGATCGGCTGACATGCCGCTGCGGGGATTTTGATCACTCCACCGTGACTGACTTCGCGAGATTCCTGGGTTGGTCGACGTCGCATCCTCGGCGTACGGCAATGTGATAGGCCAGCAGTTGCAGCGGAATGATTGACAGCAAGGGCGAGAGTAAATCGCTGGAGTCGGGAACTGAAATGACGTGATCGGAAACGACCGAGGACATCGTGTCGCCCTCGGTAAGCACCGAGATCACGATGCCTTCGCGAGCTTTTACTTCCACGATGTTTGAGTGGGTTTTCTCATAACGCAACTCTGAAGATCGATTTCCCGCTTCGCGCGTGTTGATGAACATCACCGGCAGTCGCTCATCGATCAAAGCATTGGGCCCGTGTTTCATCTCGCCGGCCGGATAACCTTCGGCGTGGATGTACGAGATTTCTTTCAGCTTCAGAGCCCCTTCGAGCGCGATGGGAAAATTAATTCCGCGGCCGAGATAGAGAAAATCGGTGGCGCGGAAAAACTCTCGCGACAACTCGTCGATCGTGTCTGACTGGTTCAGGAGATGCTCCATCTTTACCGGCAGCTCGGCGAGTTGGCGCACATGCGCCAGGCTCTCTTCGTCGCTCAGAGTCCCACGAAGTTGACCAAGGTAAAGCGCGAACAGATACAGCGCGATCATTTGCGAAGTGAACGCCTTCGTTGAGGCCACGCCGATTTCCGGGCCGGCGTGCGTCAGGATAGTGCCATCGGCTTCGCGCGTAATCATCGAGCCCTGCACGTTACAAATTGAAAGGGCTTTGATGCCGCGCTCTTTCACTTCACGCATCGCAGCGAGCGTGTCTGCGGTTTCGCCGGATTGGGAGATCACCAGGAGCAAAGCGTTGTCATCGAGGACTGGATCACGATAACGAAACTCAGAAGCGTAATCGACTTCAACATTGACGCGCGCGAGCTGTTCGATCATGTACTTACCGGCGAGTCCCGCGTGCAGCGAAGTTCCGCACGCCGCAATTTTGATCGATGTCAGTCGTTTGAATTCGTCCTCGCTAATGTTCTTCATCTGGTCGAGGAACACGCGACCAGTGGCGTGCGAGATGCGGCCTTCGACGGTTTCGCGGACCGCTCGCGGCTGCTCGTAAATCTCCTTGAGCATGAAATGCTTGAAGCCGCCTTTTTCGACCTGGATCGGATCCCAGGTGATGCGTTGCTTTTCAGGTTTGACTTCTTTGCCGGAGAAATCCGTGACGCGGATGCCATCGCGCGTCATCACCGCAATCTCGCCGTCAGCCAGAAAGAAAACGTCGCGCGTGTGTTCGAGAATCGCGGGAACGTCGGAAGCGACAAAGAATTCCTGATCGCCGACGCCCATAACGACCGGCGGTCCCAGTCGCGCGGAAATAATTGTATCGGGATAGTCAGCCGAAATAATTGAAAGCGCGAAGATGCCGCGCAGCCTTTGCACTGTCTGCCGCACTGCGGGTTCGAACGCCGCGCCGGTCTTCAGATACTCTTCAACCAAATGCGAAACGATCTCGGTATCAGTTTCAGTAACGAACCGGTGATCTTTCTGCCGTAACTCTTCTTTCAACTGCAGGTAGTTTTCGATGATGCCGTTGTGAACAACGATCACACGACCTGTGCAGTCGCGATGTGGGTGCGCGTTTTCTTCCGTCGGGCGGCCATGCGTGGCCCAACGAGTGTGGCCTACTCCGTAGGAGCCGGAAATCGGACTTTCATTTAAGACCGCTTCCAGGTTTCGCAGTTTGCCTTCCGCGCGTCTGATCTCCAGATTATGCTTGCCGTTGACGACAGCGATACCGGCCGAATCATAGCCGCGATATTCAAGCTTACGCAGGCCGTCGATAATCAACGGCACAACCGGTTTGTTTCCAACGTATCCGACTATTCCACACATAAATCAGTAGCAGTATGCAGTGAGCTGTAAGCAGAAGAAAAGTTCGAATCGACGCTCGATTCAGCTTGGTTGCCGTTATTCCAGTTTCTTTTTTACTTTTGCCGGCACGCCCGCGACCAGCGTCTTCGGCGGAACATCCTCAGTGACGACCGCACCCGCAGCCGTCACGGCGCCGCTGCCGACTCGCACCGGGGCCACCAACATCGTATCCGAACCGATGCGCACGTGATCTTCAATGATTGTCGGATGTTTGTTCTTGCCATCGTAGTTACAGGTGATGGTGCCGGCGCCGATGTTTGTCTCTTCGCCAATTGTCGCATCGCCGAGGTAAGTCAGATGCATGCTCTTGGTGCCGCGGCCAATGCGCGACTTTTTCACTTCCACAAAGTTGCCGACCACGGCACGCTCCTCCATGCGCGCGTTCATTCGCAGGTGTGCGAAAGGTCCGACTGCACAGTGGTCCGCGATGTCGGAATCAAGCACGAGGCAATGATCCTTGATCGTCACCCGGTTGCCCACGTGCGAGTTGACGATCCGCGAACCCTGATGAATTTCGCACGCCTCGCCGATGATGGTGGCGCCTTCGATATGAACATCGGGATGAATCACTGTGTCGCGGCCGATCTGGGCTTCATTGCTGATGTAAGCATGTGATGGATCGATGAAAGTCACACCGCTTTCAATCATCAAGCGGCGAATGGTATTTCTGCGAAGCAGGTTCTCGAATTCAGCTAATTCAGCGCGCGTGTTGATGCCAGAGACTTCGCGCGCATCGTTGTGTTGATAGATCGCGATCGTATCACCTTGCGATTTAAGAATAGCGGGCACATCCGTCAGATAG
>JBKPPE010000112.1:0-5012 GCA_046733375.1 Acidobacteriota bacterium
CTCTTACTGGACACGCACGCAGCCGATGGCGCATCTGTCATGCTGGATTGGCCTGGACGATTCAACGCGTGAAAACGGTTGTGTTCATTACGTGCCCGGCAGTCATCGTTGGAATCTTCTGCCGATCACCGGTCTCGCCCACGACATGAATGCGATTCGATCGGTCCTAAGTGAGGAACAGAATGATCAATTCAAGCCCGTTGCGATTGAGTTGAAAGCCGGCGAATGCTCGTTTCATCATCCGCTGATGGTGCATGGGTCGTTCAAGAATGGTAGCGAACGATCGCGTCGTGGTGCGGTCATCAACTTCTTTCGCGATGGCGTCAAGTCGGCTTCCGACGCACCGCTCCTCGAAGGTGTGCCACCGACTCCGGCCGGAGAAAAGATGATCGGTCAGTTCTTTCCGCTGTTATTTGATCCTTCCAAGTGCTACGGAACTTAATCCGGCGCGGGCTGTCTAAAAATCAACGAAGGAGGAAAGCCGATGAGCGCCCTTGCCGATCGCGCAAGCAAGACCGAGAACTGCGCAAAACCATTCATCAACGTTACCCCTTTGATCGATGTTCTGCTGGTGATGCTGATCATTTTTATGGTCGTTTCGCCGCTGCGGCCCGCGAGATTCCTAACAAAGACGGCCTCGAAGCCAGACGATCAACACCTCAATCCGAACGATAAGACGCTCGTGGTGACTATTAAACCGGATCACACACTTATGCTGAATCGCACTTCAGACATGGGGAGCGTTAATGATCCGAGCAAATTGGTCACAACTTTGTATGACGTCATTCAGCAGCGATTTCAAAATCGCGTCTTTCGTGATGAGTTGCGGGATCGAAAAGACTTGCCGGACAACGTCCGGATTGAGCGAACTGTTTTCATCAAGGCACCGCGAATGATTGCCTACGCTGAAGTTCTTCGCGTGCTGGATGCGATTAAGGGTGCGGGCGCAACGCCGGTCGGGTTACAAATCGACAATCTCGACTAATACCGCGTGATTTGTGCTTCTTCTAATTTCTGATTAGGCTAGCCGCGCGAGAAGACTGGCCTTAACCTGAGGCCATTCCGTATCGATGATACTGAAGACAACGGAATCGCGGATCCTGCCGCTTAGCAGCATGATATGTTTGCGCAGAATGCCTTCCTGCTTTGCGCCGAGGCGCAGGATGGCACTACGCGATTGCTCGTTGCGTACGTCGGTGATCAATTCCACGCGCACGCACTTCCACGTCTCGAATGCATAGGTAAGCATGAGGAGCTTTGCTTCGGTATTAACCGGAGTCCGTTGCGCGCTCTTTGCCAGCCACGTGTAGCCAACCGCGCATTTTCGATCGTTCGGAAAAACGTCGTAGAAGCGGGTCGTGCCGACAATTTGATTCCCAGCTAATTGGACGATGACGAAGGGCAGTTGGGTTCCCTGGTTCAATCCGTCGAGTGCGAATTGAATGTAGGCTTTCATACCGTCCGATTTGGGAATAATTGTGACGTCGGTATTCCAAAGTTCGCCATCGGCTGCAGCTTCATTCAGCGCTGCTTCGTGCGCAAACGCCAACGGCTCCAGCCGCACGTATTTGCCCGAGAGCGTGATCGGAGTCATTTCGATTTGCGCGCGATTAGATCGGGACATTTATGCGAAGTTATAGCTTGCCTATGACAACGCCACAAGTTCGTAGGAAAAAACAAAAGCGGCCCCGGAATCAGGAGCCGCTGATAGCAAAACCGTACGAACCAATCCTACTTCAGCTTGAACGAGTTGATGAAGCGGCTACCGAGAGCCTCGCTGCCGGAGCGCGTCAAACTTAACATCACAAAAAACTCCTGCGCTTCGCCAACTTTGCGCGTCAAAACGCGCGCCGTTCCTCCGAATGTTTGTGAATACAGTGTGTAGTCTCTGCCGGAAATACCTGAAAGCGTTACCGCACGGGACGACTTGATAAACAGTAGACGATCCTTTTCACCGTGCTCCGAAGCTCCCTCGTTCATTCCAGCGATTAAGCCTTGAATCATCTGGTCAGAGAGTTCCGCTTTGGCGGAAGGCATTTGTGGGCCGATGGCAGACACGAAAACAAAAAAGGCTTCAGCACTACCGCCGGTCAGAAAATGAAACGAGGATGGTTGCTTCGGATCTTCGCCGGCAAACGATCCTTCGACAGAATTACTGGGAACGGAGATCGAAAAATGCTCGTTGGGTGAATCAATGCGTATCCAACGGTCGGCCGTCCCATTCGGAGAAACTGGTCGCACTGCGGGAGGGCCTGCGGATGAATGGCCGCCGAAGAGACCGCCAAAGAAATCCGAATTTGATAACGACGCCGCCTTTGGCTGCTTTGTGGGTTGGCGTGCGGCAAATGTCGATGTTTGGCGTGCCTCGGTTTTTGCTGACTCCGCCTCTCGGGCGCGACGAAATTCCCAAGGCGCGGTTGCGTGCTGATCGCTCCACAAGCCGCGCTTCTCAGTACGAGCGGCGTCTTCGCAACGCGCGTAGAAATCTCGATCGGCCGCGCTCAGTGCGTAGTCTCCTGAGCGGTCGTACCAGGCGACACCATCCCGCAGCATCTGCGAGCCGATGTCGATTTGGTTGAACGAGACTTTTGCCTGGAGGTAGCCGTCGGATAGGTCCGTGTAGTCAACAAACACGGCCTTATCCATCACCAAGGCTTTCAAGTGTTCGCGCGCCGCATCGCTGAAGGGCTGGCCTGCTTCGGGCGGCGCAATGCCTTTCAAACGAACCTTGAGCGGGCGATTGATATTAGTGACGACGATGGTGTTACCGGATGGAACCTCAGTGACTTTTGCTTGAAGCGTGGCGGCTCCAGCGATCGTCACGAATGACAACAGCAGAGAAAGGGAAAGTAAGACGCGCGTCAGGTGCGTAGCTTTCATGGATTAAAACCTCAGGAGGGGGGCGCGAATTAAACTGTGAACTCAGTAGCGAGCTGGAGCTCTGCTTTGCGCAGTTCGTATCGACCGCGGCCCAGGTTGCCTTCGGGTTTGAGGGCGAGGCAAACAAAGTACTCGCGATTGAACAGTCGCATCAGGAAAGTCACTTTGCCCAGCACGACAACGATTTCATGAAGTTCACCCAAGTCTAGATCGCTCCCTGAGCGCATCGCGCTGCGGACGAGGGAAGTGAACTCAGCGGCGGCGACATCAAGGTTCGCGGCGGTTCCTTCGTCGGTGAAAAATCTTTCGACCGACAGTCCGTCAGAACCCATAATCAGCGCGCCGAGGCTGCCGTCGGTTTTCTCCACGATGGTTTGAAGTGCTTCTTTGAACATAACTTTTCGTCGGGTCGCGTGCGAAATGCAGACAAGTTATCTCAAAAAAACGTCCGGTGGTCTATGCTTTCGCTTCGACCACCGGCTAGCACAGCTTTCGAAGCTGTAAAGTTGTGGGAGTAGGTAGAACTGTTACCGTTCTTCCGGACGGCTGCCACCTAACGCTCCCGGTCGCGCGGTGTTGTTCGCCGGCGGATTATTTGGTCCCGGCGCGCCGATCACACTCGGATTTGTATCCGGAGTTGTATTTGGCTTCGGATTCTGCAACTCAGTCGGAGTCGGGGTGTTCGTTTGCGGATTTCCGAGCGGTACAGGCTGCGGCACGGTCGTTGTGCGCGGGCCCTGGCTCGGTGTCGTCGAAACCGGTTTGCCGAAATAGTCAGGCCGGTAAATATGTGGGGTGATGAAGAACAGGATTTCCGTGGAACTCTTGTTCACGAATTTACGCTTGAACAAGTTTCCAAGAATCGGAATACTGGCCGCGCCCGGTGTGCGTTGTCGGGACGTACTATCGATGTCGGCGAGGACGCCGCCCATCACAGTCGTACCGCCATCTGGCACCAGCACTTCAGACTGCATGCGTTGTGTGTCAATGCCGGGGACGCCGCCGACCGCAATCGCGCCGTTCAGAGTATTGTTCTCAATCGTGACCCGCAGGACGACTGTACCTGCGTCGGTTATCTGCGGAGTGATCGAAAGACGCAGCGGCACGGACACAAACGTCGTCGTTACGACTGCCGTGCCCCCGGCGGCCTGGGTGGTTTGCACCGGAATCTGGGAACCACTTTCGATCTGTGCCGGACGATTGTTTAGCGCCGTCACGCGCGGCGTCGCAACTGTCTTCGCTTCGCCCCGAGTTTCAGCCGCGCTAATCATGAGACCGATTTGCGCCGTCCCAAAAATTCCGGTCGTTAATCCGATAACGGTGTTTGGACTTGTCGCCCCAAGGTTGCCGTTTGGCTGAAACGGACCCATGAGTCTCGACGTGGCGTCGCGAATGGGATCTTGTGAACGGGCGGCGACGCTGTTCTGGTTGTTCTGATTACCGCCACCGAGACTCGGCTGGGGAATCGAGCTGAGAGTGCCGAGCGCCTGAGATCCCGGACTAAAGACTGACATTGAAAGCTGGCTGCCGAGGTCGCGGCTGAAGTTGTGCTGCGCAATCACGATGCGCGTTTCGATTTCGACCTGTGGTTCGGGCTGATCGAGAATCGCCACCAACTGACGAACCGCTTCGATATTCTCTTTGACGTCGGTGATGATCAGCGTATTGCTGCGGCCATCGACTTCGACTGCCCCTCGACGCGATAAGCGACGCTTGATGATCGGAAGAACGCCCTGGTCGCCACTGCCACCGGTCGCATCGCCACCGGCGCCCCCGCTGAAGCTGAGGTTTGTCGATCCGCCGGCGTAACCGCCGGTTGAACCGGCAGCCTGTGCCAATGTGCCCGAAGCGCGCGCGTAATTCAGACGGACAAACTCAGTCACCAACGGCGAGTTGTCCAAACGTGCATCGCTGATCACCTTTTGCACTTCCGCTTCCTTCGCCAGAGTTTCAGCAGTCGCTACGCGCAGAATGTTGCCATTCACTTCGACGCCAAGCCTGTTCGCGCGCAGCAGAGCGTCGAGCGCGAAGTTCCACGGCACGTCCTGCACGTTGACCGTCACAGGCACGGCCGCCACTGAACTGTCGATCACAAAATTGATGCCGTACTGCTCAGTGATGTAGTTCAGGAT
>JBKPPE010000113.1:0-5316 GCA_046733375.1 Acidobacteriota bacterium
AAAGAACAACGAGCCATCAATCTCGACTGGAACGGGCGGACGAGGAAAGTCATAACCGCCAGAACCAGGCAAATGGCCTCCCGCATGGTCATCGTAGAATTTCTTGAACGCGTCGCGAGACGCTTTTAGAGCCGCAAATGCAGGACTATTCTTGGGTGGCAAACCTGACAGCTCCATGGTTATGTACATGTCCGGCAGCGTCTTCGGGTTAAGGCCCAGGATCAGATGGAAGTCATTGTCTGCCTCCCGCTTTGCCGCATAGAGGAAAGCGTTTACGTGAATATTCCGCTCCTCTTCCTTAACGCGCTTTGACGTTTGAGCTGTCGTGATCTTCGGATTGTGATTCTTCATTTTGTCTTCCGGAGTCAGCGACTTAATCAAAGCCTTTACGTCTTTGAAGTTTTCAGTCTTGGCGCTCGAGATCGATAACTTAGCTGCTTTCCGGTCTTTCCCAGCAAAATCATCTGTCACGGGAGCCAAGGTAGGCGCGCTCACCTCTTCCTCGTACTCATCAATTTCGTTTGTGTGAATGATGGTGTACTGCTTACCGGTGGCCGCACCTCCGACTGCTGCAACCATCGGCGCAGCTGTAGGAATGGTTACACCGATGATCGAGTCGGCCGCAGGTAGACCTGTGCGGTTCGAATCCGGAAGGTCCGCGATGATGCTCTCGAAAACTTTCGGTTTTGAGATTCTCTTGTGAGTTGACTTTGGCATGGTTGTTTTCCCTCCAGGCTAAGGTGTTGATCGAATCTGACAAATAGAGGCCAGGCGCCTTCGAAAGCGTCCTTGATGGCCCGCCGGACTAATTTCTGAAGCTTGGGTGTTCGCTACTACCGGCGACCTGGGACGGCACGCAGAATGGTGACTGACGTGTGGGCGAACTCTAGTCCTAAGGTCAGACTGTGTCAATAATATTAACGCTCCGAGAATCTCTCATGCGAATGTTTGGATTGCATCAGGCGGCAGAAGCATGCTACCGGTGCGGTAACTTCCGAGCGCCGCAAAGCTATTAAACAATTTGCCACAGTTGGATCGGCGATTCGCGTCCTTTGACCTGCACTGAGCCGATAGACGTCGCGTCGTCGAATTTATCGCTGACGGCCTGCCAGACCGTTTCAGAGATCAATAACTGAGACCCAAATTCTTTATTCAACTGCTCAATGCGTGACGCGACATTCACCACGTCTCCTATAACGGCATATTCCTTTCGCAGTGCCGATCCGATACTCCCAGTTACCGCTTCGCCGGCATGCAAGCCGATACCGATCCTCGTAGGCAGAACGTTGGCCGCTGCAACCTCCCTCTCGACTCGTAAAATGATTTCCCGAGCCGCTTCCACACCGTTTAAACAATCTGCTCCGTTTGAGACTGGAGCGCCGAACACCGCCATGAATCCGTCGCCGAGGAATTTGTTGATGATTCCATGATGGCGGTTCACGATTTCGATCATGAATTCAAAGAGCGATTCGAGATAAGCAACCACCGCCTCAGGCGTCTGTTTTTCAGCGAACGCTGAGAAATTCCTGATATCCAGAAACATCACGCAAACGCTGCGATGTTCGCTCGCCAAATCGGGCTTGAATGTGAGCAATTTCTCCATGACGACTGGAGAAACATATTCCCCGAAGGTTCTCCTGATTCGATTTCGTTCTTCAACAGTTGCGAACGAATTAAGCGTGCGTTTCTTGATCTGAATTGTAACCAATCCCGTAACCACGCCAATGATCAACAGAAGGAGACCCCTAATAATGTGATGAGGCATGCTGGTAAGAATTGGCTCGATCGACGCGTTCGAGGTTTTGCCGACGAAATATAACGCCAGGGTCGAGTACTCGATGGCCGCCACGGCGCCGGTGAACACGCACAACCTGGCATTTAGACGCAACGCCGACAGCACAATGAAGACCGGATAAAGGAACGTTACTGGCGTGAACAGCGTGTAGATTGGCCCAAGAAATAATGACCCAATCACGATCGCCAAAGTGGGTATGCTGGTTTCGATAAACGAGCTCAGGTGCTGAATGAGATCAGAGGGATGGGCTTGTTTGCGGCTCAACCGATCGATGACCACCCGCTCAACAACAAGACAAACCAACGCCATTCCCATAACCGTGACAAAAGTGGTGATGAACCCCCGGACGTTACCGTGGAATGATCGCTGAAATTGGTCGAAGTCGAGCTGCGCGACAATAAGGACGATCAGGAGTGCGCTGAGGATGACGCCGATCAAAATGGTCACCCGCAACTTGTCGCTCTCCAAAATTTCGAGCGCGAACTCGCGTTCGAAAGCCTTCGGCGTCGTGCCGTGCGCTTTGATTGATCGAAATGTCACACCATCAGAACCTCAACTTTAAAAAGGTGGCTGTCACGACTCTTCCTTGCGGGCACGGTTGCATAGGTGCAACGCATTCGACAGCGGCGAAGTTTGGTTCATATCCCTTCTCACGATCTTCTGGCGCGTCGGCGACAAATGTGATCACGATCTCGCGACCGTCCAAAAACTTACCCTTAATCGTTAGTTCTCTGATAAATTTCCTATCGTTACTAAGCAACAGCTTTCCTGTTCCCGTCGCGTTGCCGCTGACCTCGCCTCCAGTGATCGTCAAGAGAATCTCGTCAGGCGAGGAGTTACTCGCTAACCACGTTCCCCGCGCTTGTAGCTGGAGATCTGAATAAAGGGTAATCAGCACAGTGGCGTCCTGACGGAGAACGGCAACCGCGCCGGTAAACTTTCGTTCTTCGAACTTGTCAGCGATCACACCGTGTCCCTGTGCAACTACTGTCAACGAATCACGGTTTTGCCCTTGCGCGGATGCGGGAAGAAAAAATTGAGCGAACAGCAATATGAGTAGTGTGCTGTGACATCGCATTAGTAGTTTGATTTTGTTCATAGTTCCTCCAACCATTAAGTTTCGTCCTGCACGTCACATCCAATGGGTTGCACGCAGCCAAACGGGCGAAGCTGTTAAGAGAGTCGCCACAACTAAGAGAACAACCGGACGCCGACGATAACGCGCCCATATAATCAGCCCGACTCCCAAACCAGTCTGAACCGCGCTTGCCCAGACGATCTTTTCGTACAAGTCCGGCCACCAATAATCTGGTGAAGGGTCAACTGATAGAGATCGCAACGCGAACACCGTCAGGCCAAGCGCAAGCGGGACGAATGAAATGGCGGCATAGGCCCTCGTAGAGTCTGAGAATGTCGTCAGCACGACGAACAAAAGAAACATTGACGGAATCAGGCCAAGGGTTAGTAGCAACGGTGTCGTCATGACTGCACACCTTGAGTACTTTTCAACGGGGGCGCCTCAGTTGTCGCCAATGGATCCGAGAAGTAATAAAGATGAGTTTGGACACCACTGCCTCCATTCTTGGTGGAGACGAACCATCGCTGGGCCTTGTGTGCCGCAACAATCAGAAGAAAGATGAATCCGGTGCCAAGCAGAACCAACATCGCGACCGGGACATAGAGTTTTTGCAGCGGCAATTCAGCGATTCTCAAATTTCTTAACGAGACCATTTCTGTGATCGGCTGCGCAGGGGCTGTAAGCAAGAGCGGGCTAGGTGATGGTTGCGCATATTCCAGACTTGCTGCGGCTCCGGCGGCGGCGATTGCCTCTTCGATTCGCGCGCGTTCTTCTTCGAGCAGATCTAATTGTTTTTGTAATCCGTTTCGCTCGATTGTCAGAAGTTTGCGCCTCTGCTCGCGTAACTCCTCAGGATGCACCGAACCGAATCCAGCCAACTCGCGCTCAATGGATCCGGGCTTCAACTGCTCATCGAGTTCCTCAAGACGCATGCGTAACTGTGTCTCTTTAGATTCGAGGTCGAGCAACTGTTGTTTGAGTGTTGAGGCCGTGCCCTCGCGACCTGGGCTTTGTTGAGCGCCAACAGTGGAAGGCAGACCGAATGCAATTACGATTGAAATCACCGCGATAGCTTGTTTAAAGACTGGTGCAGCGCCAGTAAGTTTGTCGGCTCGATCGCCGTTTTGCGCCGACCGAACGACTTCAGGATTTCTCGGCAGCCATCTATTGGCCCAACCGCGATCTCCGTCAAACCTCCTGAGAGTGTAGGCCGCTTTACCATTCCTTTTCGCAAACTGTCGTCGACGATGTCTTTCAATTGCCGCTCTAAAAAGTATCTGAACGAAAATGCGAAGCATCAACACGACATTCGCTGCCATCACGAAATAGAGCAGTACGAGTCCCAGTCTTTGTCCGGTATTCATCAGCGTCACCTCATTACTTTTTTTCGATTACAAATTTCAGACCGAATTTGCGGTGGACGCCGTTGTAGAACCCACCAAAATCGTCGCTGGCCAGATTTCCCTGATAATCGCGAGGATTGAAATGATTCGTCAGGTTGAAAACCTTCACTCCGACTCTAAACCTATATTTCTCTTTGAATCGTCCGGGCGCTGACAAGCTTTTCAGAATTTGCATGTCGAGCGACCCGAAGGCCGGGTAGCGTCCTGCGCGATTGCGTTCTCCGACGAAGTTTCGATCCTCGTCGATGTTCGAGACCGGAAAACCATTGCGCAGGTCGAGCACCGGCGCGACGGTGATTCCGTACTTCACGCCGAAGTTGCCCCAGAACACAAACCGATTCGGCGCGTCATATGTCAGAAGGGAGCGCTCGTTCGCGCGAATGATTGGATTCTGAAAATTACCGAAATACGAGTTGAAGTCGTTCAAATCGCCGAAAGCTTTGGAGCGCACATAAGAAGCGTTGATTTCATCATGCTTGCGACATGTGTAGCGCGTCGTGACCTCAAACTCGCGATAACGCGATCTTCCGCCATTGCTAAGCGACAGGATACTGCCAGCAGTCGCTGAATCGATCGGGTCGAGGATGTATTCGCGCGTAGCTTGCCGTTGTTTATAGCCGACCCGGACAAAAAAGTTCTTCAACCACTCTCGATCGACCTCGATATTCCAATTTACGCTTCGTGGCGTCAGGTATTCTCCATTTTGCAGAACCAGCCGTTGAAGTTGAGTCCCCACGACTTGCCGTCCATCCGCGCCATACCGTGTGATGAGCCGTTCCTGCAATTGCGGGAAGGTCGCGACATTCAAATTGATCTGGTCATAGAACAAACCAATGCCGCCGCGAATGACTGTGCGGCCGTCGCGTATCGGTGCGAATGCGAACGACAAGCGTGGCGCCACGTTGCTTGTGCTCGCGATATTGTCGCGATCAAACCGAACGCCATATTCCAGCGTGAGTCGCTCGTTGACCGTCCACTTGTCCTCGAAGAACGAAGAGAATTCGGTCGTGTTCCGATTCAGCGCCCCCTGGCCTACGAAA
>JBKPPE010000114.1:0-3309 GCA_046733375.1 Acidobacteriota bacterium
GTTTTCATGGGGCAAAGCATCCACTAAAGATCACCAAAGAGATTACGGACAAGTTAACAGCGTTAGGTCGTGAAGATCGGGCGACGCTGTTCATGACGCTGTTGACCGTGTTTCAGGCACTGCTGGCATGCATCACCGGTGATGAAGACATTGTGGTTGGTTCGCCTATCGTTGGCCGCAACCGGACAGAGACTGAAAACCTGATTGGGAATTTCATCAACACGATGGTGCTGCGCGCAGAGTTTTCAGGTGATCCGGATTGTATCGAGATGTTGCGGCAGGTGCGTGACACCGCACTCGGTGCTTTTACAAACCAGGATGTGCCGTTTGAAATGCTGGTCGAGGAATTGCAGCCTGCCCGAACCCTGAGTCACAACCCGCTCTTTCAGGTCTGGTTTGTATTGCAAAACGCGGCAGCAGAGCAGCACGAGTTCGTAGCTCTAACAACCGAGTCGCTGCCCGTTGAAAGCGCTGCGACCAGACATGACCTGCAACTGACTTTGTGGGAAACCGCTGACGGACTGAGAGGCAGCTTCAACTACAGCACTGACTTGTTTGAGCCGGAATCCATCGTGCAGATCGAAAAACAGTTTCAGGCATTGCTGGCGACAATCATCGCTGAGCCCGCGTCTCGCCTTAGTGACTTACGCGCTGCGCTTGCTACGGTTGCGCGCGACTATCGTGAAGAGTTAATTGGGCAGCTTGAAGACTCAAGCCGCCGCAAACTGAAATCAGTCAAACGTAAAGCGCTCGGCAGCGTACAAGAAACAATCGTGGAGGAGTCTTGGACCACTCCCAATCAATAAAATCACCAAGCGGGCCGGGCGCGACAAAGCGCAAGCGCATCGCGCTCTCCGAGGGCCAACTGGTCACACAAAGCTTCCTCTCGGATGAGGGCACGTTGCCATTAGTGCTCGAACCCGCAGTCGAGGGTCTTAGTCTCGTCGATTGGACGGCCACTAACCGGCAGCATCTCGAGCAGGAGCTCTTGCGATATGGCGCAATTCTCTTTCGGGGCTTCAATCTGAACACGGTTGATGAGTTTGAACGGTTCATGAAGTCGCTGGCGGGTGACTTGATTGATTACTCATATCGTTCGACGCCCCGCACACAGGTGAGCGGAAAGATTTACACCTCGACCGAATATCCCGCGCACCAGACCATTCCGTTGCATAACGAGATGTCCTACACGCGACAGTGGCCCATGATGCTCGGTTTCTTTTGCATGGAGGCTGCGGAAGACGGGGGCGAAACTCCGATTGCTGACAGTCGCAAGGTTTATCAACGCATAGGCGAATCAACTCTCGACCGCTTTCGCAACAAGAGAGTTCGTTACGTGCGTAACTACGGCGATGCGCTCGATCTTACGTGGCAGAATGTTTTTCAGACGGAGAAGCGCGCGGATGTCGAAGACTTTTGCCGCGAGGCTGGAATCGAGTTTGAGTGGAAAAGCGATGAACAGCTGTACACGTCGGACGTCTGTCAGGCAGTAGCAGAACATCCGCAAACGGGTGAAATGGTTTGGTTCAACCAGGCGCATCTCTTTCACGTCTCGAACCAGCAATCGGAGATTCGCGACTCGTTGCTGACCTCTTCTGGCGGCGAGCCGCCGCGCAATGCGTTTTACGGCGACGGGACACCAATTGACGAGCGTGATCTGGAAGATATTCGAGCGGCTTATGCAAAGGAAACGGTTGTTTTTCCCTGGCAGAAACGGGATGTTTTGTTGGTCGACAACATGCTAACGGCACACGGAAGAAGACCATATCGAGGAGCGCGGAAGATTGTAGTGGGAATGGGCCGCCCATTTTCTGCTTAAGAAGGAAGCGATGTCGCAGCAAATCATCGATGGATATCGTCTTTCGCCACAACAGAGACGTTTGTGGCTGCTGCGGCAGTCTGATCGAAGTGCACTGTGTGCGGTCCGCATCGATGGTGAGTTAAACGTTGAGGCGTTGCGACACGCTATTCGTGAAGTGGTCTCTCAGCAGGAAAGTCTACGCACAACTTTCAAGCTGCTGCCGGGCATGACAATTCCGGTTCAGGTGATATCCGATCGGCCGGACGCAGCGTTCACGATGCATGACCTTAGAGAGTTCGACGTTGAGGAACAAGATTCAAGAATCAAGGCGCTCCTCGTTAATGCCGCTGAGCGCAAAGTCGACGATGAACAGGTTCCCCTTCACTGTCACTTAGTCGTGCGGTCGGCGAACAAACACGAGCTGCTCATCAGCCTGCCCGTGGCTTGTGCGGATGCTCCCTCGCTAATGTGTTTGGTTCGGCAAATGGCGCAGGCGTACACGGCGTCTGTCCAACCTGAGAAACCGCTGCATATCGAGGCGATGCAGTATGCCGATTTTGCTGAATGGCAGCACGAATTGCTCGAAGCGGAAGGCGGGTTCGCCGCGCAGTATTGGAGAGAGCAAAATTTCTCGAAGCTTGACGCTCAAAAGCTTTTCTTTGAAAAACGTATCGCTTCCGAGGAAGTCTTTGAGCCCGCGGCGGTGCCGTTTGAAATCTCAGCGGCCGCCGGCGAGCAAATCAAAGCAATCTCCAATCGTAATGCTGTCTCGACCTCATCGTTCGCGCTTGCATGTTGGCAAGTACTGCTTTCTCGTCTAACCGGATACTCAAACATTGTGGTCGGCGTGGCGTTTGACGGACGGAAGTTTCCAGAGCTGGAAGAGGCGATCGGACCGTTCTCAAAATTCTTACCATTGAGAAACGATCTACCAGCTAATCTTTCGTTCGAGAAACTTTTACAGCAAACGAGCGAGCAGCAGTGTGAGGCGCAAAGGTGGCAAGAATACTTTGCATGGGACGCGTCCCCAACCGGCGAAGAAGTAACACCCCGCTTCTTCCCGTTCTGCTTTGAGTATCGCAAGCATGCGAAGATTTATCGCGCCAGTAATCTGGAGTTCTCGGTTTACGAAAACGAAGCCTTCATTGACCGCTTCAAACTCAACTTTGTTTTTGCCGAGTACGAAGACCGATTCTCTGCCTCACTCCAATTTGATGCGAGCTTGTTTCTTATTGATGACGTTCGACGTCTCGCGGATCAATTGCAGTCACTGATCCAGGATGCCGGTAGCAGGCCGGGCACGGCACTTGGCGATCTGGAGTTTTTGAGTGAGACGGAACGGCAGTTGGTGGTGTCGGGATTTAACGACACCCAGCGCTCATATTCGATTGGCCAGTCAGTCTGCGCGTTGTTCGAGGAACAGGTGAGGTTGAGGCCGAATGCTGTCGCCCTGGTCTGGGAAGGCAAACAACTCACTTACGGTGAGCTGAACGCGCGCGCAAATCAGC
>JBKPPE010000115.1:0-3652 GCA_046733375.1 Acidobacteriota bacterium
GTCATGAAGCCTCGCCTTTGCCGGAGTTGAAAGTTCAATATGCCGACTACGCTGTTTGGCAAAGAGGCCGGCTTCAAGGAGAGCGTTTGGAGAGACATCTTTCGTTTTGGAAGCGGCATCTGGCCGGCGCCCCTTTGGTACTGGAACTGCCCGCGGACAAACCACGACCACCGGCCCAAACCTTCGACGGCGCCGACTTGTCTTGCAAACTTTCCACCGAACTCACCAGCGCCATAAAGGCTTTGTGTCGCCGGGAAGGAGTTACCCCTTTTATGACTTTGATGGCCGCCTTTCAACTCTTTCTCTCACGCTATTGCGGCCGCGAGGACATCGTCGTGGGAACGGATCTAGCCAATCGCGAGCGGGTGGAGTTGGAAGGGCTGATCGGTTTTTTTGTTAACCTCTTACCGGTAAGAATCGATCTCTCCGGCAATCCGACTTTCACCGAACTCCTGGCACGCGTCAAGAGCACCATGCTTGACGTGTATGCTCATCAGGAACTCCCATTTGAAAAGCTGGTCGAAGAGCTTAGGCCCGAGCGGAATCTTCGACGGAACCCTCTCGTGCAAGTACTTTTCGTCATGCAGAATATCGCGCAGGAGGAGCTGCAACTTCCCGGGTTGCATCTTTCACCTTTCAAATTCCGCAATGCGAGTTCTCGCTTCGATTTAGCGCTTTTTATGAATGAAGGGGAGGAGGAGTTGCTTGGTTTCTGGCGTTATAACCCGGACCTTTTCAAGCCCACAACGGTTGCGAAAATGTCCGATCAGTTTCAAGCGCTGTTGGCAAGCATTGTCGCTGATCCGGCTGCCCGGCTTAACACATTTGAGATGGATACTCAGAGAAGGCTCAACACAACGGAACAAAACGGCAGCAAAGAAGCTGAGATTAAGCGGTTACGTGCCACGAGGCGCAAGGCCGTCGATCTGTCCGAAATCGTCGGTGTAACAACTGGTTTCCTGAAAAGCGATCAAACATTGCCTCTGGTGATTGAACCGGCAAGTGCCGATGTGGATTTGGCAGAGTGGGCCACGAATAACAGGCAGATGCTGGAACAGCACTTGTTGCGGCACGGCGCGATACTGTTTCGCGGCTTTGCGGTGCAGACGGTAGATGAATTTGAGCGGACGGCTGCGGCTATTTGTCCTGAGTTGTTCGGCGAATATGGCGATCTTCCTCGCGAGGAGTTAGGCGGTCGAGTGTACGGCTCAACTCCTTACCCGGCCGATGAGACCATCCTGTTTCACAACGAGAGTTCACACATGCATCGCTGGCCGATGCTGATCTGGTTCTACTGTGTTAAGGCAGCAGAACGCGGCGGCGAAACCCCAATAGTCGATTGTCGCAAAATCTATCAGGCCCTCGATCTTGATTTGCGGCGGAAGTTTGCTGCACTGGGCCTGATGTATGTCCGCAACTTTACTCCCAGCCTGGATGTCAGTTGGCAGGACTTTTTTCATACGACTGAACGTTCTGTCGTGGAGGACTACTGCAAACGGGCGTCAATCGATTTCGAATGGAAGACAGACGGTGGATTGCGCACTCGGCAAATTTGTCCGGCGATCGTTGAGCACCCACAAACTGGCGAAGCGGTCTTCTTTAATCAGCTCCAACTGCATCACGTCGCCTGCCTCTCGCCGGCCGTGCGAGAGTCGCTTCTGTCGATGATGCGGGAAGAAGATCTTCCACGAAATGTCTACTACGGAGATGGCACAAAGATTGAAGACTCGGTGATTGATGAACTATTGACGCTTTATCGCCAGCTCGCTGTCAGTTTTCCGTGGAGAGAACACGACATAATCATGCTTAATAATATGCTGGTTGCGCACGCGCGCAATCCGTACGTCGGTGAGCGCAAAATCGTGGTTGCGCTGGGCAATCTAATCAGCAAGGAACAGGTGGATCAACGGGAGCCGGCTCACTAGTGATGCGATCAACCGCCGACGTAGGAGAAGACAACCTTAGCGAGTCCCAAGCCACGGACGAAAGTTCCGCAGTCTATCCGCTGTCTCCCATGCAGCAAGGGATGTTCTTCTACAGCGTATACGATCCGCTGGCCGGCTATTACATTCAACAGATGGTTTGTGAGCTGCGCGAGGACGTGGATCTTTTTCGTCTTAATGAAGCCTGGCAGCAGACTGTTGAGCGACACGCAATTTTGCGCACAAGTTTTCACTGGGGAGATGAGCCCTTACAGAGGGTGCATCAGAACATAAAGGTAGGCCTGCCTGATTTTGATCTGAGACCTCTGTCGGAAGATCAACGGCGCAACGAAATCGATCATTACTTAATTTCAGACCGGAGCCGAGGATTTGAATTAGATAAAGCGCCGTTGATGCGGCTGGCTATTTTTCGCCTCCGCGACAGCGAGTACTGCATGATCTGGACCTTTCATCACGCCTTGCTGGATGGTCGTTCGCATCATCATGTTCTGAAGGAAGTCTTTAGTCGCTACGATGCTGAGCAAAATGGTCGTGACGTGAAGTTCGAACCATGTCGACCGTATGAAGACTATATCAGCTGGCTCAACGGCCAGGATTGGCAAGCGGCGGAAAAATTCTGGCAGCAAACCTTGAAGGGGTTTAGTTCGCCCACCGAATTGAAGCTTGCAAAGATTGACGGGCAAGAATTCGGTAGCCGCGAATTTCCTACTCGTCAGCAACGTCTTTCTGAAGCGACAACGACCGAACTCAAACACATTCTCCGGCAAGAAGGGTTGACCCTAAATACGCTGCTCCAAGGGGTTTGGGCGCTGCTTCTCAGTCATTACTCCGGAACCCGTGACGTTGTGTTTGGAGCGGCTCGTGCCTGCCGTCACTCCACAATTGCCGGCGCCGAATCTATGGTCGGGCTCTTCATTAATACACTCCCGATCCGATTCCTGGTGGACCCGGCGATGACTCTAGTTGACTGTTTAAAAGAGTTGCGTTTGAGGAACATCGAAGTCCGAGACCATGAACATACGTCGCTAAGAAGCATCACAAACTGGAGCGAACTCCCGAAGGGGATGCCTCTGTTCGCGACTATATTGGTTTTTGAGAACTACAGTCTGAACGAGAACTTGCGTTCTCTGGGACCGGACTGGAAGAACCGCGAATTTCATCTGCACGAGAAAAGCAATTACCCGATTGCGATATCCGCCTATGGCGACAGAGACCTCTTACTAAAGATTCAGTATGACCCCCGGTACATAAACGAAGCGCAAGTCGATGCTCTGTTTCAAGGCTTGCGATTGCTGCTCGAAAGTTTTCGTGACGAAGCGGTAAGAAATGGCTCGTGCGGTCAAGCCATTTCCTCCTTGATAGCTCAAAAAAACGATCAGGCTGTTGAGTCGATCTTCACCGCTGCGGAACACTCCGAATTGGTTAGGCTCAGTCATGGCACAGAGCTGGCCGAAGACTATCGCACTTGTCTGCATGATCTGTTTGAAAAGCAGGTAGAAGAAACACCAGACAACGTAGCCGTTCTTTTTGAAGGCAATCAGCTGAGTTACCGCCAACTCGATGAACGCGCAAATCAAGTCGCACAGCATCTGCAACGGTTCGGAGTGGGCGCCGAGACGCTCGTAGGAATCTGTATGGAGCGCTCACTGGAGATGGTCATTGGGCTATTAGGAGTACTGAAGGCGGGAGGCGCGTATGTGCCTTTAGAC
>JBKPPE010000116.1:0-6886 GCA_046733375.1 Acidobacteriota bacterium
GCAACTGGCGGCTGCCAAGCAAGCTGTCACTGGGGTTCTGGACTATCGTGAGGAATTTCAGAAAGAGCCGCTCGTCTGGAGCTTAGGAGCGTTGTCCGCTGGGTTCGCGTTGGGCTATACGATGGGATACGCCCACAAAGAGACCAGGGGTGCGCGGAAAAAGTCGGAAGTCGCCAAGTTCGCTAACAGCATGATCGATGAACTCTCGGTGGTCGGAAATGGCATGATAATGCCGGCCCTGAACGCGCACATCAAAGATTTGTTCGGCTTCGACTTTTCAGAAGTGCTGGATACAATTGGCGATGCCAACAAGCGTGGACCAGGGAAGAAGGCAGCGAAGAAAATGGCCCGCAAGCGCGGCCGCAAAGCGTTACCCCGCAAATCAAAGAAATAAATAGAGTCCCCTCGTCCCGTCAGCGGAACGAGAGTCACCGGACGAGCAGAACACTGCCGGCGTGTCTCCTCGATCTTACTTCGACGAGCTCCCGCTGGTTCCGGTGGTGCCTGAAGCCTTTTGGACTTCTTCCACTGCTCCTTCCAGCGCCCCGGCAACCGCGCCGAGTGCTGCGCCTTGCGCGACGCGTTTCGCCACTTTCTGCACCTTCTTCAGGGTCGCCTTTGGCTGCTTCACGACCTTTTTCACCGTTTTCTTCACGGCTGCAGACTTGCGGGCTGCGGCTTGGCCCGCGGCACCCTTCTTCGCGGAACTCTTCGCGCGTCCCTTTGAGGACTTCTTCGCTCTCTTCGCGGCCTTTTTCTTTGTCGCCATCTGTTACGAATCTCCTTCGACGATTAGCTCGCGTGCAACAAAACTGTACACGAGCGCTTTCTCTGCGAAGGTGATGCAATGCGCGAGCCTCAATGCGCGTTCGCCGCAAGAGATTTCAGATCATCGGCGAGTTCCGAAGCCTTCCATTCGTTACCCCGATAAAGTTTTACAAGTCTACCGTTGGGATCAATTACCGCAGTGCGAAGTGAGTGCACGACTTGTTCTTCGCCGGTCGAAGCATCTTTGAAGTACCGCAAGCCAAAGAATTCGGCGATTCGCTTCACTTCATCCGCCGTGCCGGTAATGAATTCCCAATGGTCAAACTTTTCGTTTGCGTAGCGGCCAGTATGCGAGGCGCCATAACTGCGCATCACTTTCGGTGTGTCGTATTCGGGGTCGAAACTAACTGTCAACAGGTGGGTCTTCGCGTAAACATCAGGCTGCTTTTGCAATTCCAGATCGACCGCCGCGAAGTTGTTGCTCATCAAAGTGCACTGGTCAGGCTGAGGACAACGCGTGTAAACGAATGTGAGCGCTATGCTACGGCCTCTGTATTGTGATAGGTGAATTGGCTTCCCGTCCTGGTTCGTCAGAGTGAAGTCGGGAATCTCGTCACCAGGCTTCGGCTCCCCCGGGACGACGGTCGTCGGGGTCAGCGCAGGGCCGCCTTCCGTCACCGCCGTCACTTCAATCCATGAAGAAATGCCATCGACGACCAGCGTGCCGGTAATTTGATCGCCGGGCTTCATCGTTTGTAGGTCCGCGGCATTCTTGATCTTGAAATCCATCGTCATGCCCTGCATGTAGCCGGGAATGTCTTCGTGCTTGATCGTCGCCGTCCGTTCCTGTTGATTGACGGCTACGACCACGCCTTTGATGGGATAGCGCTTCTCACTTTCCGGCGGCTGGTCGCCCCAACTACACGCGCCCGCGACAAGGGTGAGCGCGATTAAGGCGGAAATTAGAATTGTTCTTCGGTTCATGATGATGGTTCCGTAGGTTAATGCCGCATGGTATTTACCTCAAGCGGGCACGCGAACGACTAGCGCGTATTTGATTCTCGGCGCGCCTCTGCAATACCTCGGCTTCCCCTCTGCCGTAAAAAAAGTCTTCAGTTTGTGTTAACCGCAGAGATCGGAGGTATTCGCAGAGGAACGCAGAGAAAGCTGAGACAAGGTCACTATCCGCGAAGAACAGACTCGCGGTTGTGTTAGCATGGCCGCAATGATGGCGAGTGAAAAGAAACGTGCCGAGATGCTTGACGGCAAACTTGTCGCCGATGCTATCAAGAAACAAGTGGCCGATGAAGTGCGTCGTTTTAAAGAAGCACATAGCGTCACGCCCTGCCTGGCCGCAGTGTTGGTTGGTGACGACCCTGCTTCAGCAGTTTACGTGCGAAACAAAGTACGCGCGTGCGAAGAGGTTGGCATTACTTCGCGGCAGCTTGTCTTGCGCAATTCGATATCGCGTGAAGAGCTTCTCGGTCTGATCTCTGAACTCAACGACGACCGGCAACTGGACGGCATTCTCGTACAGTTGCCTTTGCCGAAACAGATCGATGACTGGCTCGTCATCGAAGCGATCGATCCGACGAAAGACGTCGATGCATTTCATCCGACCAATGTCGGACTGCTGGCAATGGGAAGGCCGCGATTTGTTCCTTGCACGCCCGCGGGAATCATCGAGCTTCTGGCCCGCAACCAGATCGAAATAGCGGGCGCGAACGCCTGCGTCGTCGGGCGTAGCCAAATCGTCGGCCGGCCACTCGCCAGTCTCCTGTTGCAACGACACGCGACCGTGACTGTCTGTCATTCCAGGACGCGCGATTTGCCGTCAGTAACGCGACAGGCAGACATACTGGTTGCGGCGATGGGAAAGCCCGCCTTTATTCGTGGCGAGTTCATCAAACCTGGCGCAACGGTGATAGATGTTGGTGTGAACAGGCTCACTGATGTAGATCAGACGCGCCAGTTCTTCGGCGTCGAAGCTGATAAGAGAATCGCTGCGATCGCGGAGAAGGGCTACACGCTGGTTGGAGACGTGCATCCCGCCGAGGCCGACGTTGTCGCCGGGAAGCGCACGCCAGTGCCGGGTGGTGTCGGGTTGCTGACAGTCGCGATGTTGATGAAGAACACGTTGCAGGCGGCGAAGTGGAGAAGAGGACTGTAGGGGCAAGGCTTGCCCTTGCCCGCTGTCGGGCGGGGACCGGCCCTGCCCCCTACAAGAATGCTGAAAGTCGGACTCACTGGTTCCATTGCCGTCGGAAAGTCATTCGTGCTCGGAGTGCTGCGTGAGCTCGGCGCGCGCACGATCGACGCCGATCAAATCGCGCGCGATTGCGTCGAACCGGGAACGGCGGGCTTGGCCGCAGTCGTCAGCGAGTTCGGCGACCGCGTGGTGAACGAAGCCGGGTCGCTCGATCGTGCGAAACTCGGTGCAATCGTCTTCTCAGACGAACCCATGCGCCAGAAGCTCAACTCGATTCTTCATCCATTCATCATCGCGCGGCAGGACCAAATCGTGCAGCAGTGGCAGAAAGAAACTCCCAACGGGATTGCCGTCATCGACGCCGCATTGATGATCGAATCGGGAGGTTATAAACGCTTCGACAAGCTAATCGTCGTTCACTGTCAGCCGGAAATTCAAATCCAGCGTCTGATGAGACGTAACCAACTGTCGCGCGAGGAAGCCGAGCTTCGCGTCAAATCGCAAATGCCGCAGGAAGAGAAGCGGAAGTACGCGGATTACCTGATTGACACGTCCGGCGAATTCCCTGACACACGCAGACAAATCGAAGCGGTTTGGCAAGCGCTTCAGACGCTTAGTCCTCACCCAACAAATCACGAGCAGAATTGAATCGAATGTCGAGCGCCTTGAAGTGTGCGCACGTTAGAAATGTATTGCCCGCCAACACATGGCATGGTACTTTGGCCGCGACGATGGTTACTCTTTCATCGCGTAATGGACTCGGAATTCTGCTCCTCACGCTAACCGCCCTCGTCGCCGGATGTTCGGTATCGGCGAGTAACTCCGTCTTCTTTGGAAAGACTGATCCCCCGCGTGAAAACGTGCTGCGATACGTCTCTGGTTCGGAGCCGGAGACGCTCGATCCGCAAATCCCGCCGCTGCAAAACGAGGCCCGCATTTCGATGGCGCTGTTTGAGGGCTTGGCGGAATACGATCCCACAACGACCGCGCCGATTCCGGCCCTGGCGCAACGATGGGAAGTGAACAAAGATTGGTCCGAAGTTACATTTCATTTGCGTCACGACGGCCGGTTTTCAAATGGCGATCCAATCACTGCGGAAGACTTCGTCTACACGATCCGCCGCGGCTTGAAACCGGAGACTGCGTCGCGCGTCGCATCACTCGCTTATCCGATCAAGTATGCGCAAGCCTTCAACGAAGGCGGAGTTTTTGTCCATGATCCGGCCACGAATTCATTCCTGCTTGAAAAGGATTTCGCCGGCGAAGCGCCTCATCAGACTTTTTTGAGTGAAGAATCCGTCGAATCAGTTGCGTCTGAATACCCGGCAATCCCCGAAGACAGAACACCCGATGCTGACACTGCTTTTCATCGCGAGATGCATAGCCCAGTGCGACTTGTTTTGCCGGGCTCCGAGAAAAAGCGCAATGCCGCAATCGAAGCCGATCCAAAACTGAAAGCGGCGGTTGCGGGCAAGCAGTTCGTTTCCGTGAAGGCGGAAAACGTCGGCGTCGAAGCCGTCGACGACTACACCTTGCGAATTATGCTGATGACGCCGGCGCCGTACTTCATCAGTATGATGCCACACCAGTTCTTCCGCGCAGTCCACAAAAAAACGATCGAGCAATTCGGGGATGCGTGGACTAGTCCGGCTCATATCGTGACGAGTGGCCCATTCAAGTTAGAGAGTTGGAACCATTACGATCGCATCGTTGTCGCGCGCGATCCAATGTATTGGGACGCGAAATCAGTGAAGCTCGACAAGATTATTTTCTTTTTGCTTACCGACAACACCACGATGATGACGCTCTACAAAGCCGGCGAGTTGGATGCGACGTACAACCACACGGTGCCGTCGGCGTGGCTTGATGTGATTGGACCAAAGAAAGATTTCATGGATGCGCCTGAGGCCGCGATCGACTATTACAATTTCAACACCACGAAGGGCCCGACGACTGACCTGCGGGTCCGCAAGGCGTTGAATATGTCGATTGACAAGAAGGCGCTGGCTGATTGGCGACACGTGCAATCGTTGACCGCGATGACGCCGACGGGAATCTTTCCCGGCTATCCACAGCCGCTGGGCGATCGATTTGATCCTCAACAAGCTAAGAAGCTGCTGGCGGATGCCGGTTACAAAGACTCTTCCGGTAATTTCGATCCGAAGAAGTTCGAAGCCAGCGAAATTGAGCTGATCGTGAACACCGATGGCAACAATGTTCCCTACGCAGAATTTGTGCAGGCGCAATGGAAGCAAAATCTCGGCGCGACGATCCAGCTTCGCATTATGGAGAACAAGACGTACTTCAAAGCGCAGTCCGCGCTCGATTACAAAGGTGTTTCCCGCACCGGCTTCTCTGCGGATTACATGGATCCGTACACGTTCCTCGGCATCTTTTACGCAAAGGGTGGGGCGAACGCGACCGGATGGGCAGACCCGAAATACATCGCCTTGCTGGACGAAGCAAACCGAACCATCGATCCGCACAAGCGTTACGAGCTCATGGCGCAGGCCGAGAAAATGCTGCTGGATGAACAAATTGTCATTCCGTTAACCGTCGGTACAACGCGCGAAATGAAAAAACCCTACGTGAAAGGCATGTATCCGAATGCTGCGACGCTGCACGCATGGAAGTACGTCTATCTCGAACGCGACTCTTCAAAATGGGACTACGGCGTACCGAACATGACTGATTAGGTCTTTGATCTTTGGTATTTGATCTTAGGTGTTTGGTCGTTGGTTTTCGGTCTTCGATTTGTGATTGACTTCCAGCGAGTATCTCAGAAGAGCCGACGAACCAAAAAATCAAAGACCAAAGACCAAAGACCAAAGACCGAAGACCCAAGTCCAAAGACCCTGAGTTCGCCATGCTTCGTTTCATCCTCCGCCGCATCATCGTCATCATCCCGATGTTGTTCGTCATCGTGTCGTTGACCTGGGTGCTGGTGCGGCTGGCGCCGGGGAACTTCTATACCGGCGAGAAAAAGCTTGCGCCTGCGATTGAAAACAATTTGCGTGAAAAGTATGGACTGAACAAACCGTGGCACGTGCAGTATCGCAAAGTTCTCTGGAACGTCCTGAAATTCGATTTTGGCAATTCGCTGAAGTACGAAGGCCAATCGGTCAATCAGATTTTGTGGCGGACGTTGCCGGTGTCAGCGGCGCTTGGCGTGACCGCGTACCTGATTGCGTTGGTCGCCGGCATCACGATGGGCACTGTGGCGGCTTTGAAGCAGAACTCCTGGCCCGATTACGCCAGCATGACCGTCGCGATGCTGGGGATCTCAATTCCGAATTTTGTCCTCGGCCCCTTGTTGGTGCTCGCATTTTCGCTGACGCTTTACTGGTTTCCGCCTGCGCTTTGGAACGGGTTTCCCAGCAAGAGCATCGTGCTCCCGGCGCTAACCCTGTCAGCTCTCTACATCGCTTATATCGCGCGCCTGACAAGATCCGGCATGCTCGAGGTATTGCGCTCAGACTACATTCGCACGGCGCGCGCGAAGGGTTTGACTGAACGTCAGGTCGTCATGCGTCACGCGCTACGGGGCGGGTTGTTGCCGGTTGTTTCGTTTTCGGGGCCGGCGCTGGCGTTCCTCATTACGGGAACGGTCGTTGTTGAGCGGGTCTTTGCCTTGCCCGGCCTCGGCAACTATTTCATCAACGCCTGCTTCAACCGTGATGAGCCGCTCATCCTCGGCATCGTCGCCTTCATCGCGATCACAGTTTTGGTTTTCAATCTGCTCGTCGATATTTCGTACGCATTCATCGATCCGAGAATTCGATACTGAGGTGTAGAGTAATTTGGTAATGGCGAACGATGGCCGACTTAGACAAACCTGATAATCGAGCGCTGGACGATGCAGAACTTCACGTCGGGCCAGAGTCTGTCTCTTATACACATCTGACGCTG
>JBKPPE010000117.1:0-3003 GCA_046733375.1 Acidobacteriota bacterium
GTCGTGTCCGAACCGCGAGCGGTCTGACACTGGCCGCTTGATGATGACGTTAAAACTGCGGGGCTGTTCTCAGGGCTGAAAAGAGGAACGAATTCCGGAGGGAACGAAAGTATATTTATTCCGAATGACTGGCGAAGTCAATGGATGATAGCGATCAGCAACTCAACTCGACGCACTTCTCTCCTCCATCAATTGAATAAATCGTTTGAAGTGATGCTCCGCGTCGTGCGGACCAGGCGCGGCTTCGGGATGGTATTGCACGGAAATGATCGGCAGAGTTTTGTGGCGCATGCCTTCGACACAACGGTCATTGAGATTGACGTGCGTCACTTCAACTTCGGCCGGAAGTGAATCGGCAAGCACGGCAAAGCCGTGATTGTGAGAAGTGATCTCAACGTGGCCATCGCGAAAATCTTTCACCGGTTGATTGCCGCCGCGATGGCCGAAGGTTAGCTTGAAAGTCTTGCCGCCAAACGCGCGACCCAGTAGTTGATGGCCGAAACAAATACCAAAGGTGGGCATGCCGGACTGCGCGACCTGCTTCACTTCTTCTACTTCCTTGTTCATCGAGGCCGGATCGCCGGGGCCATTTGAGAGAAAGACGCCATCAGGTTTCATCGCAAAAACGTCGCTTGCGAGAGTGCCGGATGGCACGACGGTAATGCGACAACCTCTTTGCGACAGCTCTCGCAGCGAATTCGTCTTCACGCCAAAGTCGTAGCAGACCACGTGAAAGCGTTCAGTGCCTGCCGCGGGAAATTCGTACGCCTTATCGGTGGTGACGACACTCGCGAGTTCGCGATTCTCCATCGGCGGCGACTGTCGTGCTTTCTCAATCACACTGTTCGCGTCAGTATCGATCGTCGAAATACAAGCCCGCATCGCGCCTTTATCGCGAATGTGACGCACCAGAGCACGCGTGTCGAGGTGATCGATGGCCACAATGTTCCAACGCTTCAAATAATCTTCGAGCGATTCTTCCGCGCGCCAGTTGGACGCGACGCGCGCGGCTTCACGAACCACGAAACCTTCAACCCACGGCCGCGACGACTCGGAATCTTCGTGGTTAACACCGTAATTCCCGATCAACGGATAAGTCATGCAGACGATCTGTCCCGCGTAAGAAGGATCCGTCAGCACTTCCTGGTAACCGCTCATTGAGGTGTTGAAGACCATCTCACCGCAGGTCTCGCCGGCTGCAGCCCACGAACGTCCGCGAAATACGCGGCCGTCTTCAAGTGCCAGAATTGCGGAATCGGTCATCTCTTTTAATGAACGCCTTCAGCGTTCGGGATCAATTCGATACACAATACCTAATCGCTTCGCTGTGGTAAATTCAATTTCAATTCTAGTATCCCACCGCCTCTGCCAGGGCGCGCGCGTCGGCGATCCCGTCCGCCATTGTCATGAAAAACCAGTAGCCATTGTTCCAAACGACCATTGCCTGAAGCTTACGCCCAACCATGCCCAACGCTTCCATCCGTTTGCCATTCGCAGTTTGGGTCGAGCTGATGATTGCGGTTCGCGATTTCGAATCGCGACCTTCCTTTTCCAGTTGATCCACGATCGATGAAGCCGCCTGCGGACTTGAAAAGCTGTAGACCGAGAGTATCGCGGTCTTACCTTTGTCGGAACGATACTGACCGACACCGGCGTCCTGCGCCTGGTCCAGCAACTGAACACCGAAGCCGGTAGCTGTCTTTCTCATCTCGTCCTTCGTCGAATGCTTGATGAGATTGAACTGCCCGAGCCGCTGCTTGATCAGGTCGTTGGCGTACAGCATCGGCTGCGGCGTGGGGGTTGGAGTGGGCGCCGGCTTATTCTGATTTCCAGTTAAGCTGCAAAGCTTACATGCAAAGAACAGCAGCCCAACCAGGGCAAGAGTGGAGAGTGGTTTCATTGGGGGTTCCTCTCTATTTTTTACTCAGCTCATACGAGGCTCGACACAAAGATTAAAGGCAGCAACGAGAAATCCGGGAATATGTCGTCGCTTTTACTGAGCGCCTTTAGCTTTCTCTTGAACGCTTTCGGTGTTCTCAAGATCCGCCCAAATTGATATTGAATCCGCCGCCGCCACTTCCTGATTGCGAAGGAAAGAATGGTTTCAGCAATCCTGCGAGCGCCGCGAGATTGCGTGTCTGAATCAGAATCTCGCCCGGCCCAGCGAACTCAGCGACGATGCCTTCGCCGCTCACCATGCTGCGAAAGAAACCGGCGGCGGCTTTGCGCAGAGTGTATTGCGTCGTGCCTTCCCACGCAACGAGATGACCCGTGTCAACAACGTAACGCTCACCCGGCTGCAGCAGCTTGCGATGAATCGCGCCGAACGAGGAGACGAGCAAAAGCCCCTGTCCTTGCACCAGCAGCACGAACAAGCCTTCGCCGCCAAAGAATGACTTAGCGCCGCCCCATTTTGTATCGACGATCAGGTTTGCGTCGCCGGCGAGATAGGAACTCGATTGCACAAAGAACGATTGATTGTTCAGTTCGATGGCGGCGATGTCGCCGGGCGCGCCGGGTGCGAGCGTCACTTCGCCTGGACCACCACGCGCAGTGAAGGTCGAGACAAAGGCGGACTCACCGCCGGCGGCTCGTTTCAAAGCACCGAGCAGCCCGCCCTTCATCTGCGATTGCAACTCGACGTTCGCGGACATTGAAACCATCGCGCCTGCCTCGGCCATGATCGATTGCTCAGGTTGCAGGTTGAGCACGGCGAGTGAGAAAGCCGGTTGATGTTCGATTCGGTAACTATAGCCACGACCGGCGCCTTCGCCGTCCATGTCGAGATTGATCGTGCCGGGCTGCGCTGGCTGATTCGCTTCGACGCGCGCGCCGCAGCGACCACAAAAACCGGGTCCGGTGGCCGGCGCACCACAATTAGGACAGTTCATTTGGTTGGAGTCCTTCGGACGAAGAGGTCAAACGACTATTTTTCATTTTCCATTTGTCATTCACGTACGAAGAACGTCGTATTTGCCGTCGTTCTTTGGCACACCGTGAAAG
>JBKPPE010000118.1:0-3722 GCA_046733375.1 Acidobacteriota bacterium
GAATAAAAGAGATCAGCGTTCGGAGAAATGGCACTCGCATCTCACTGGGGCACCTCGTTTAGGAGGGGACTTGCTCAGTTAGTTTCTCCTCGATCGATGGAGGCGTCGCCTGATCGCTGGCAGACGGTTTTTCACCCAGCACTACGCGAACTTCATGCAATCGACCATCGTCGATCAGATCGATTTGGTAATCCGCCTGTGGCTGCCCGTCGATTTCGACACTTGCCACACCGCGCGAGAAAGCGTGGGGATTCTCGACCTTAATTCGATAGTTAGTCTGGCCCCGCCGATAGGTGACCTCAAAGTCGCGCCAGAAGCGAGGAATGCAGGGATCAATACGCAGGCGATCGCCCGCGAGCTTAAACCCGAGGATGTATTCGATCACGGCGCGATACATCCACCCGGCTGATCCCGTGTACCACGTCCAGCCGCCGCGGCCCGTATGGGGCGGCACTGCGTAGACGTCGCCAGGCGCGACGTATGGCTCGACTTTGTACTTGTGCAAGCCGGCGCGTGTGGACGCATGATTGATCGGATTCAACAAACCAAACAATTCTCCCGCGCGGTCGCCGTCTCCGAGCAGCGCGAACGCGATGACCGTCCACAGTGCAGCGTGAGTGTATTGCCCCCCGTTTTCGCGCACACCCGGAACATAACCCTTGATGTAACCCGGATCCAGTTTGCTTTTATCAAATGGCGGCGTGAACAGAATGATCAGTCCGTCGCCTCGCCGAATCAGATACTGTTCAACGGCGGCCATCGCACGCTGTGCGCGGTACGATTCAGCAACATTAGAGATGACCGCCCACGTTTGCGCGATTGAGTCGATCCTGCATTCGTCATTTTGTGCCGAGCCAAGCGGCGTCCCATCATCAAAATACGCGCGGCGATACCAATCACCATCCCAGGCTTTCTCGAGACCTTTCCGCAGCTTCTCGAGATGAACGGCGTAAGTTTTTCGCCGTTGCTCGAATTGACTCTTCGATCCCGTTGCTGCCGCTCCGGGTTCTGACAGAAGCGGCGCGAACCCTTCCAGCACGGTGCACAGGAACCATCCGAGCCACACACTTTCGCCTTTCCCTTTCCACCCGACGCGATTCATGCCGTCGTTCCAATCACCCGAGCCCATCAGCGGCAATCCGTGCTCACCCAACCCAAGGCTGCGATCGATCGCGCGCGCGCAATGTTCCAGCACGCTTCCCGATTCCGACGATTCTTTCGGTTGAATGTATGCTTCAACCTCGTCGTCTTTCAGCGGATCAGCTTCGAGAAAAGGCACGGGTTCATCGAGCACCGATCGATCTCCGGTGACATTCACGTAATGCGCCACGACGTAGGGCAACCACAGCAAGTCGTCCGAAAAGCGAGTGCGCACGCCACGACCCGCCGGCTCGTGCCACCAATGCAGCACGTCGCCCTCTTTGAACTGGCGCGAAGCGGCACAAACAATTTGCAGGCGCGCAGCTTCGGGTCGTGCGTAAACCAAAGCCATCACGTCCTGCAACTGATCGCGAAAGCCAAACGCGCCACTTGACTGGTAGAACGCTGAACGACCGCGGACGCGACACGCCAGCACCTGATACAGCAGCCAACGATTGACGAGCGTGTCGAGCGACGCATCGGGAGTTTTGATCTCAACCGTTCCCAGCGTCTGGTCCCAGAAATCCAGGACGCGCTCAAACGCTTCGTTCACCACTTGCGGATTTCGGAATCGCGAATTTATTTCGCGCGCCTGTTCAACGGAAGCGCCTTGGCCGAAGAGAAAAATAACCTCGCGCAACTCACCCGGACCGAGTTCAACCTGGGTTTGAATCGCCGCGCACGGATCCAGACCGGCGCCGTCGCGTCCTCCCAAACCCGCGCGGCGAAGGGCGGCCGGCGCCTTCAGCGAACCGTTTCGGCCGATGAACTCTTTGCGATCGCACGTCATCGTGAACCGGTGCTCGCTCGTACCCACGAAGGCAATCGCATCGGCGAACTCGTTGCTGTAGGAGTTGCGGGCAAAGATCGCGCCTTGCTGTTCTTCGATATCGGTCACGATGTGGGGCGCGGAGGCTGCACGATCAACGCCCAGGACCAACTCAACATAATTCGTAATCGATAATCGCCGCTTGCGCTCGCTGCGATTGTGCAAACGCAGCAGCGAAATCTTCACTGGCGCATCGAGGGGCGCGAACAACAGCAACTCCTGCGAGATGCCATGACTGGCGTGCTCAAAAACTGTGTAGCCCTGTCCGTGATGAATCGAATAGGGCGCCGCTTCACGAATTGGCAACGGTGTGGGTGTCCAGGTTGCGCCGGAATCTTCATCGCGCAAATAGATAACCTCGCCAGGCGGGTCGCTGACAACATCATTCGACCATGGCGACAATCGGTTTTCGTGACTGTTCGCCGACCAGGTAAAGGCGCCGCCGGTTTCTGTCACCAGAAATCCGAAATCGCGTTGATTGGCGATGACATTGCACCACGGCGCGGGCGTCCACTGCCCTTCTCCCAGCGTCGCGATATATTCGCGACCACCATGTGCAAAACCGCCGACACCGTTGAAGAACGAGAGTTTCGGGATTTCCAGCGGCACTTCAGGATAAGCGTGCACGGCAGTACGCGGCTGAAAATTCAGCGGCAAAGGTTCTTCGGCCGGACGTCGCACCAGTTGATCTTCGAGCGAACCACGCTCGCTGACGATTACCAAACGCGCCACTGCATGCAGCAGGATGCGCTCATCTTCCGGGAGTTGATCCGATCGGCGAATAAAGACGCCGCCCGATTTGTCGATCAGCGCCTGGGCCCCGGAAGTGCGCGCCGCCATCTGTAACGAATCCTGAAGGGCCCCCGCATAGCCGGTGGGATGATCGTTCAGAATCAGCAGGTCGAATTGCAGTCCTTTCGATCGGAGGTACTGGTGCGCGCGTAACAGTTGCTTAGCCATCGGCACATCTTCTTCGCGCTCGAGCCGCAGAATCACGAGCGGCAGATCGCCGCTGATACCGTGCGCCCAAAGCCGCGACTGCGACAGCTTGTTGAGCGCCAGCACGTGCGGAGTCGGGCGCAATGACGGATCGGAATACAGAATGCGACCTGCGAGTCTTTGAAACAGATGCGCCTCTTCGGGATCGATGTGCAGGTGCGTCATTTCTACTTGCGCGCGTGTCCAGGCCAGACGCGACTCGCGCGCAAAGATGCCGGCGTCGTGATATTTCTCGCTTAGTGCCAGGGCATGTTCATGCGAATCGGCGACCCCTGTGGTGAAGACAATTTGCGCAGTTTCGTTCGGCTGCAAACGAACGCGGCAGCGCAAGCTAAAAATGGGATCGAGCACGGCGCCGACCGTGTTTGAAAGCGGCTGGTCGGCGACGATCGAAATCGCATCATCAGGCGCGTGGCCGCGGCCGAGGAAACGCGAACGATCGGTGTCGAACTGAATTCCACCGACAGTTTCGCTCGAACTCGCGAGCACGTGAATTCCCCACGTCGGCGGATCTTCCGAGGAACGGGGACGCCGTCTCGCGAACAGCGTGTTGTATCGGGCCAGGAATTCCGTCTCGACGAAAAGATTGCTGAAAGCCGGATGCGCCACATCGCTGGCCTGCGGTGCAAGCACAACTTCGGCGTAACTCGTCAGCTCAATTTCGCGCGGACGATTCGAAAAGTTCGTGATAGTCACGCGCCGTAGCTCGGCATTGTCTTCGGCAGACACAATCACTTCCATGTGCGTGACAATG
>JBKPPE010000119.1:0-6218 GCA_046733375.1 Acidobacteriota bacterium
ACCCAGCCGGCGCGCGGCATGCGCGACTTTTTGCCCGCCGACGTCCGCAAACGCGAATACGTCATCAACGTTATCAAGCAGGTTTACGAACGCTACGGCTTCGAGCCTCTGGAAACTCCGGCGGTCGAAAACATCGAAACCTTGATGGGTAAATATGGTGAAGAAGGCAATCAACTCATCTTCAAAATTCTCAAACGCGGCGAACACGAAAAGACTGGTGAAGCCGATCTCGCGCTGCGCTACGACTTGACGGTGCCGCTCGCGCGCGTCGTCGCCCAGTACCAAAACGAGCTGCCGAAGTACTTCAAGCGCTACCAGATTCAGCCTGTCTGGCGCGCCGATCGTCCGGCGCGGGGGCGCTTTCGCGAGTTCTATCAATGTGACGTCGACGTTCTCGGCTCGCGTTCGATGGTCGTCGAAGCTGAACTGATTGCCGCAGCGAGCGATTCGCTCGGGCAGCTGGGCTTTAACGATTTCACGATTCGGGTGAATCACCGGCAGGTGCTTACTGGGATTCTCGACCAAGCTGGCGTTGAAACCGCAAAACATGACGATGCGCTTACCGCGCTCGACAAGATGGACAGAGCTGGTCCGGAAGGTGTCGCGCGCGAATTCAACGAACGCGGTATCGTCGACGAGTCCGCCGTGAAGTTGATGCGGTTTTTTGAAGGCCTCGCGGGTGCACAACATGCCCTGGATTTGGTTGATTTGGGCGATGCAGCCAACGCGGCTTACAACGCTGACATTCTCGGCCGACTCGTGGAGTTCATTGGTGCGCACGAAGTAGGGGCGAGCGGGGTTGATGACTTGCGGCAGATTCTTCAATTCGCGAAAGCGAGCGCCGTCGATGAACGAATCAAACTCGATCCGACTTTAGCGCGGGGACTTGCGTACTACACGGGCGCGATCATCGAAATTAACGTCGCGGATCTTGGAGGCAGTCTGGGCGGCGGCGGACGCTACGACAATCTGGTCGGCATGTTTCTCGGTAAAGATGTGCCGGCGTGCGGCTTCTCGCTCGGTCTTGAACGTATCATCGTGGTGATGAGCGAGCGCGAGATGTTTCCTGCCGCGCTCGTCTCATCGCCCGCCGATGTGATGGTGACGATTTGGAACGAGGAATCGGTCGGCGAATCCATCGCGCTCGCGAACGAATTAAGAGGCAAGGGACTGCGCGTCGACGTTTATCCGGAAGCCGACAAGCTCGCAAAGCAATTCAAGTATGCGTCGTCTCGCGCGATTCCTTTCGTCGCAATTATCGGCGAAGATGAGCGGTTGAAAAATGAAGTTGCGATTAAGGATATGAATAGCGGCGAGCAACAAAACGTTGCGCGAGCCGACGCGGCAAACGCGCTACAGAAACGCTTGCGAATGTAGGGGGCGGGGCTTGTCCCCGCCCGCAAAAAAGGAAGGACAGGCACAAGGCCTGCCCCTACAATCATGACAACTCAATCAATCGGACAACACTATCTCGAAGACGCACTGAACACGTTCCGAGATTACAAAAAACTCGGCGAGCGCGCATTCGCACAACTTAGCGACGAAGACTTCTTTCGCACGATCGATGAAGAGTCGAACAGCATCGCCGCCATCATGAAGCACTTGGCCGGCAACATGATCTCGCGCTGGACTGACTTTCTCACAACTGATGGCGAAAAGCCGGAGCGGAATCGCGACATGGAATTCGTGATGCTGCCGGAAACAACTAAAGACGAGATGATCGCGTACTGGGAGAAAGGTTGGAAATGCACGTTCGATGCAATCGAGCCGCTCACGCCTGACGATCTGATGCGCACGGTGCGAATTCGCGGGCAGGATCACACGGTGATCCAGGCAATCACTCGCCAAGTCGCGCATTACGCTAATCACGTCGGCCAAATTGTCTATCTCGCAAAGCATTTCAAAGCGGGCGACTGGGAATCTTTGAGCGTCCCGAAGAATAAGTCGGCTGAGTTCAACGTGTACCTGAAAGAGAAGCTTTCATCTGGCGATGCTTCATCACGGAAAAGTCAGTTGAACGAGGTGATGGACTTCGCGGCGAAGAACCGGGAGCGGTAGCGACCGGATCAGAGCGCGAGCAAGGATGCTCGCGACCCGCCGACAGGATGTCGGCGCTCCAAAAAGATGATTACGGCACTTCACCATGTAAACGTCACAGTTCCCGCTGAGCTCGAAGACGCGGCGAAGGATTTTTACGGTTCAGTGCTCGGTCTCACACAGATTCCGAAGCCGGCCACGTCACGCCAGAGCGGGGCGTGGTATCAGATCGGCACGGCGCAATTGCATCTGTCAGTCGAAGCTGAAGATCGCTCTTTGAGTTCTCGTCACGTGTGCTTCGCTGTATCTGATTTAGCTGAAGCCGAACAAAGATTCCGCCAGGCAGGAATCGAGATCATCGCGGACCCGCGGCCGAATCCCGCTTCGCCCCGATTCTATGTACGCGATCCGGGCGGCAATCAGCTCGAGATTGCGCAAGAAAAATGAGTTTCGAATTCATTAACCCGGAATCACTCGGCATACCACGCGGCTATTCGAATGGCGTGTTAACTGGCGCCGGCGGTCGTCTGCTCTTTATCGCGGGCCAGATTGCCTGGAACCAGCAACAACAAATTGTCAGCGAGGACATGGTCGAACAATTTGATCAAGCCTTGGCAAATGTTCTGAGAGTCGTAACGGCCGGCGGCGGGCGGGCGGATCAGATTGCGCGACTGATCATTTACGTGACCGACAAGCAGGAATATCGCGATCGCATGAAGGAAATCGGCGAACGTTACCGCGCGCACATGGGCAAACATTTTCCGGCGATGGTGTTGGTTGAGGTGAAGAGCCTCTTGGACGACGGCGCGATGATCGAGATTGAAGGAACAGCGGTGCTTTAGTAAATCGTTAATCGTAAATCGTGAATAGATGTCTCGGCATTGAAACCGCTTCTATTTACGATTCACGATTTACCATTTACTAGAACTTTCTATTTACCATTTACGATTTACGATTCACCAATGTTAAGCCCCAAATCATTTCTTTACGAACAACAAAACGGCATCGGCACAATCACTTTGAATCGTCCGGAGCGCCTGAATGCAATTACGTTTGAGGTCTATCACGAATTAACTGATTTCATTGCGCAACTGCGCGATGAAAAAGATCTGCGCGTCGTAGTAATCACCGGTGCCGGCCGCGCGTTCTGTTCGGGCGGCGACGTTGTGGACATCATCGGTGAGCTGACGGGCCGCGACGCGGAAGGATTGCTGCAGTTCACGCGATTAACGTGCGCGCTGATTCATAACATGCGCGCGCTGCCGAAGCCGATTATCGCTTCGTTGAACGGTACGGTCGCCGGCGCGGGAGCATGTATCGCGCTCGCATCAGACATTCGCATCGCCGCCGAAGAAGCGAAGATTGCTTTCATCTTCGTCAAAGTCGGGCTCGCCGGCACGGACATGGGCGCAACTTACCTTTTGCCGCGCGTTGTCGGGCTGGCGAAAGCCACCGAGTTGCTGATGACCGGTGACTTTGTTGGCGCCGCTGAAGCTGAGCGGATCGGCCTTTACAATCGCGTGGTGCCGCGTGATCAACTCGAAGGCGCAACGCGAGAGTTCGCCGACAAGCTTGCACGTGGTCCGGCTTTGGGCCTCGCGAAGACGAAAGAAATGCTGAACCGCGAAATGCACATGGGATTTGATTCTGCCCTGGAAGCCGAAGCGGTGGCGCAGGCCTTGTGCATGCAAACGCCTGATTTCAAAGAAGCGCACGCCGCGTTTATCGAGAAGCGACCGGCGAAATTTAGTAAATCGTAAATCGTAGATAGAAAAGTGCCGTAAATGGTAAATCGTAAATGGTGAATAGATAAAAGCTTTTTCTATTTACGATTTACTATTTACTAAACTTCATGGACAGCTTCATCGAGACAACTCCATTTTTCACCTCCAGCCATCGCGCGCTGACCCAGCGCGTCGCTGAATTCGCGCAAACTGAAATCGAACCACACGCCGGTGAAGACGAGCGCAGCGCGGATGATGCTCTTCGTTCGTACGTGCGCATCCTCGCTGCGCATGATCTGCTTCGTTACGCCGTAGCGACGCCGGGCGAACGGTTTGATTTACGAGCATTCTGCTTAATTCGGGAAGCGCTTTCGTATTCATCCGCGCTCGCCGATCTCGCGTTTGTGATGCAGGGACTCGGGACTTACGCGATCAGTTTGGCCGCAACTGAACACGTGCGCGATTTTTGGTTGGACCGCGCGCGCAATGGACAAGCGATCGCGGCGTTTGCCCTGACCGAACCTGATGCGGGTTCAGACATCGCAGCACTCACAACCAGCGCGCGCCGCGAAGCGGATACTTACATCATCAACGGCCGCAAGCGTTTTATCTCGAATGCGGGTGTCGCCGATTTCTACACAGTGTTCGCGCGCACGGGCACGCGGAATGACGGACGTGCAGACATTTCGCCGTTCATCGTCAGCGCGCGCATGCCGGGATTCTCTGTCGTTGAACGCACGGAGATGATCGCGCCCCATCCGATCGGCGAATTGGAATTCAAAGACTGTCGGGTGCCGGCCGAAGATATGATCGGCAAAGACGGCGATGGCTTGCGCCTGGCGCTGCAAACACTTGATACGTTTCGCGCGAGCGTTGGCGCGGCGGCGTGCGGCATGGCCCGCCGCGGTCTCAACGAAAGTCTGTCGTACGCGAAGTCGCGCAAGCAGTTCGGCAAGAAACTTTCCGAACATCAGTTGATTCAGGAGAAACTTGCCGACATGGCAACTGAATTGGACGCGGCCCGGCTGCTCGTCTATCGCGCCGCGTACTTGAAAGACGCCGGGGACGAACGATCCACGCGTGAAGCGAGCGAAGCAAAACTCTTCGCGACAGAGGCCGCCGCGCGCATCATTGATCAAGCCGTGCAAATCCACGGCGGCCGCGGGCTGGTGCGTGGTGAAATTGTCGAGCGCCTCTATCGCGACGTACGCGCGCTGCGCATCTACGAAGGCACTTCCGAGATTCAAAAGCTGATCATCGCCAATCAACTCTTGAAAGAGTGAGCGACAAACTAGCTAGAACTGCATTGATTCTTTCCCCTCTCCGCGAGCGGAGAGGGGTTAGGGGAGAGGTCGGACGTGCAGCATAACCCCACCCCCAACCCCTCCCCGCCCGCGGGGAGGGGTGATACCGAACTCCGCGCCGATGAAACTCATCTCGCTCGTCGTCTCGGGTTGTTCGACGCGACGATGATCGTGATGGGCGGCATCATCGGCGCCGGCATCTTCACCAATCCCTACGTTGTCGCGCAGCAGGTTCACACTCCGCTTCTGATTCTCGGCGCGTGGGCGGTCGGTGGGTTGATTGCGCTCGCCGGCGCGTTCATTTACGCCGAACTTTCTTCGCAGGTCACAGAGTCGGGTGGGCAGTACGTTTACCTGCGCGAGGCGATGCACCCTCTAGTTGGTTTCGTTTACGGATGGAGCTTGCTATTTGTGATTCAAACCGGTGGGATGGCGGCAGTCGCGCTGATTTTCGCCAATCACGTTTTCGAATTAGGAGGGGTGACAGCGAGCGAGTGGAGCGCCGCACTCCTAGGCTCGGCGGCCCTGGCGGTGCTTACGGTTATCAATTGCCTGGGCGTGCGCGCGGGTACAGTAACGCAGAACGTGTTCATGGTGTTAAAGCTGCTTGCCATCGTCGCGCTTGTGATTATCGGTTTGACGTTAACTTCGGCGGCGCCCGCCACATCGGCCCAACCAATCGCGAACTCATCGACGTGGCAGTTGCTGATTGCTTTCGGCGCCGCGTTGATTCCGGCCCAGTTCGCATACGGCGGTTGGCAAACGGCATGCTTCGTCGCCGGTGAAGTGCGCGAACCGAAAAAGACTCTGCCGCGTGGTTTGTTGCTGGGCGTACTGGGCGTGATCGTGGTTTATCTCTCGGTGAATTATGTTTGCGTGCACGTCCTCGGCGCAAACGGATTAGCGCAAACAAAGACTCCGGCATCTTCAGTCATGCGCCTCGCGCTCGGCGATAAAGGCGGGCGTCTGATTGCAGCTGGCATTGCGATTTCAACGATTGGATTTCTCAGTCAAAGCATGTTGACCGCACCGCGAGTCTATTTCGCGATGGCGGAAGATAAGTTGTTCTTCCGGCAGCTGGCATCGCTGAACAAGGCCCGTGTACCGGCGCTGGCGATTGCGCTGCAAGGCGGATTGGCGATTGTAATAGCGC
>JBKPPE010000120.1:0-8884 GCA_046733375.1 Acidobacteriota bacterium
GGAGGCGGCAATCGTCGCGCGTGAAGGCGGCGTTGACGAAGGCACCGCGCGCGATCTCGTTTTGATTGGTCACAAAGTGCGCAACCTGCGCGGTCACGGATTGGAAGAAGGTGTGTCTACCCGCCTGCTGATTTATGCAGCGCAACTGATCGCGAATGGCATCTCGCCCGCGCGCGCGGCGGAAGTGGCGATGTGCTCTCCGATCACCGACGATCGCGACCTGCAACGGAGCATTCGCGAAATCATCACCACCGTAATTTAGCGCGACCCGATTTCCGTCTTCGAAAAATCTTCCATGTACTCGCGCACATTTCGCGGCAGATCTGACTGATCGCCTTTCGAACTAAACCATTTCGCGCTCTCGTCGTTGGCCATCCTCACATAGATCACACCTGTCGACAGGTTTATCGCAAACGCCGACCACTCAAAACACATGTGGGGTTTGCAAACTTTCACCGTGAGATAATCTCCGCTCAACATCACCGGTGTCTCAACGGCGTACTCTTTGGTCAGCAAATCGAAATCTTCTTTGCTGAGCAGCTTGGCGAGCGGGGTGCGGATTTCCGGCTCGCTGAACAATCGATGCGTGACTCGTCCCTTTTTCTCGGTGGGATACTTTCCTTCCCAGGATTTCAAGCGGGCGAGATTGTTCTGGGCGACCGCCGGCGCGATGCAAAGCGCAATACACGCAAGTAGTACGATTTGTTTTCGCCTCATTTCTTTGGCTCCTGTTTGAAATTGCGCGCGATGCTAACACGAATCGCGGTTGAATTGGTTATACTTTGTCTCGCGGAAAACTTTTTGGTGGGCAAGAGATCTGCAAGTGTCTGAGAACACCAGGACTGACGAAACGACTAATCTCGCGGGACAAATCGCAGAGCACCTGCGTTCAGTCAAAAGTCCGCGCGAGCGGCGGACGATCGCCGGACTGTTGCGCGCGTTGAGTCATCTTCCGCTCGACCACGCTCGCGCCGCGGTCGAAACCAGCGCGGCAATTGCCACGATCTCGCTACGCGCCAGCATTGAGTTCCTGCGGGTCGCATCGGATGCGGCAAACATACTCGAAGCGGCGGAGATGCGCGCATGGGGCGAAATCGGACGGCGTTTGACCATGTCCGATGTCGCGGCAGGCGTTGACTTTTTTGCGGCCGGCGTCGGAGATTTTGCCAAAGTCCCAACCGCGGTGCGACCGTTTGTGCTGCAGGTTTGTTCGCGCCAGATGATTCTCTCAGCCGTCGCGGCGGCGGAAACATTCAAAGAAGCACCCTCGCTTGCGGGACAAGTTCGTGATGAAAAAGTGTTGCGCGCGATTTATGAAATCGCGGGAGCGATTGCGCGCCGGTCCGCGAAACATAGTGCTGAGTTTCTGAGTTCGACCCCGGCCGTTTTTGAAGCGCTGCAAAATCAAGTTGTTTCGTTTAGCGGCGGGCTACTGCCCGCCGGCTCTTCTCGAATGGCGGGCAATAGCCCGCCTCTAAACGATTCGATTCTTGATGTCGCCGTGAATCTCGCGAGATCATTCGCCGAACACGCGGGAGGCATCGCCGCCGACGCCTGGACTTCTCTACCAGTCGCGACCGAAAAGCTCGATGCTGAGCAGTCGTTACGCTTGATGAAGCGCGCGACTGATTTTTTGGAACGCGGCGGGGCGCCCGCATTGCAAGTGCTCCTTTCGGGCGGCGAAATTCTGCGCGCGCTCCCTGAATGTTTTGATGATTGGATTGAATTGCTGTGGGCCATCGCACCGCAGGGGAACGCCGGGTTGGTTGCGTTCATTCGATCGAGTCCGCAGTTTTTTCAAACTCTCGCCAGCGCTGACGCGAAGCGCTCCGCCGTCGCGCGCGCGCAACGCGTGCTTGCGCTCACGCGCGAGATTGGCCGCGTGGATGCTGAAAGCGCACTTTCGTGCATGCGCATTAGCGCGAAAGCGTTGCGTACCGTTTCAATTGAACAATTCGAGAATTGGGCGCGCGCCGGCTTGATTGTCGGTGATTCACGCGCGCGGCGCAGTTATTACTCGTTGGAAACGCGCAGCAGCAACGAAGCTCTGCGGGCGAGCGATCAAAGTGGCTTATCGCTCGATTCTGTTCAGCAATTGCTGCGTCTGTATGTCGAAGCATTGACTGGACACGTGGTGGAAATCGCGTCGCTAGCGGTAGTGCCCGTCGAGTCGCGGATCGGCGACGGCCGCACGATTCACTTGCCGAACGTGGTCGCAGAATTCGGCGACGAAGAATTGGACTTTCGGCTTTACAAAGTTCTTGCCGCGCACGCTGCCGGGCAAATTGAGTTCGGCACTTACGAACAAGACACCGATGATTTGCGCGCGGCGTATGCATCGCTGGCAGAGATTTACGATCCAGCGAAACAGGATGAACGCGCCGCGTTTGCCGACGATGGCTATGTGCCGCCGGTATACTCGGCTGATAGCCCCTCTCCGCATGCGGAGAGGGGAGAGATTGGAACGGCGCGCAACCCCACCCCAATCCTCGCCCCAGGCCGGGAGGGTCCAACCCTGCGCTACAGCGACGTGCTGCAATTGTTTCCGATCCCAGCGCTCGCCCGCCGCATTTTCGGCACACTCGAAAATGGTCGTATCGATCGCCGCTTGCGAAACAAATATCGCGGCCTGAATCGCGATCTCGATCTCATTCGCGCACATTTGCGCAGTCGGCGACCAAAGATTCTGGACTTGCCGGCGACGCTGGTTCCGTTCGAGTTGCTGTTTCAGATTACGATGCTGGGCGGTGCGCTCGCGGACACGCGCGAATTCTATGGACAGGTCGTTTCCGAACTTCAAACTGTCGTTGGCGAATACTTGAATGACCGTGCGACCGTGGCGGACAGTCTGATGGCAACAAGTCGCGTGTACGAGCTCTTTCAGTCGATCACACTCGAAGATTCTGAACAACAAATCGAAGTCCCGGATGAGCAGGATCAGGAAGACGCCAGCAAGTTGGCGGAAGAGATGCTCACGCAGAACCAACGCGACCGTCAGCCGCAGCGCCGCGACGCGCGCGAATTGTTCAACGCGTGGAACACTGAAGCCGAAGGCGAGTTTGACGAACTCGACGGCAGCGAAGCATGGAGTGAAGGCGAAACGCCGGAACAGGGGTTGGAAGAAGGTGAGGTCGCATTCAATTACGACGAATGGGACCGCGAACTGACCGACCACCGCGTCGGTTGGTGCCGCGTGATCGAAAAGAAGGTGAAGCGCGGCAATCGCGCGTTCGTCGACGCCACGCGCGAGCGCTACAAGGGCGTTGTTTCTTCGATTCGTCATCAGTTTCAGATGATGAAGCCGGAGAACCTGACGAAGATCGCGAATGAACTGGACGGTGAGGATTACGATCTGAATGCCGTCGTCGATTACTTCATCGACCGTCGCGCGGACGGTCAGCAGTCGGAACGGATTTACACGAAACGCCTGCGAAAGCGTCGTGACGTTGCTGTTTCGTTTCTGCTCGATCAGTCGTCATCTACCGCGCGGACGATTGGCCGTCATCCACTACAGCCCTACACACACCCCGGACGTCGCATCATCGAGATTGAAAAGGAAGGCCTCGTGCTGATGAGCGAAGCCCTTGAAGCCGTCGGCGACGTGTACGCGATCAACGGCTTCACGTCAGAAGGCCGGCGGAATGTGAAGTTTTATGTGATGAAGGATTTTAACGAGCAGTATTCCGACGAAGTAATGCGACGGATTGGCGGGATTACTTACCAGAACAATACTCGCCTGGGCGCGGCGATTCGGCACGCGACCGCGAAACTCGAGAAGCAGGAGGCGCGCACGCGTCTGCTGATCGTTTTGTCCGACGGGCGGCCATATGACCATGATTACGGCGATGCTCGTTACGCGCGCGAAGACACACGCGAAGCTCTGGTTGATGCGAAGACGCGCGGCATAACGCCGTTCTGCATCACGATCGATCGCGAATCGGAAGCTGAGCTGCGCGATCTCTACGGTGAAGTTGGCTATACAATTATTGATGATGTGTTGTCGTTGCCGGAGCGCTTGCCTGGAATTTATCGAAGACTGACAACGTAGGAGCGCAGGCATCCTTGCCTGCGGTTCACCGGCATCCGTGCCGGTGTTCTTAGTACACGAAGTGCGCGAGCAGGATGCTCGCGGCCCGCCGAAAAGCCACCCCAGCAGATAAACAACATCTGCTGGGGACCCCGGCGACGCCGGCGCTGCATCAAGCATTCACACGCTCTCTTCGCACCACTCGCACTCCTGAACGCCAATCTTCGTTGATGTCGAAGCGATAAATCTCAATGTCCGGAGCGATTGTCGGCGCGAGTGTGCGAAACGATGGATGAAATCGAAGTGTCGGCGCGACCAGATATACGAGCGGCGATTCGTCGCTAATTTCACGATTCCCGAACAATTTGGTGGCCGCTATGTGACCACGCCGGCGATGAGCTTCGACGCGACGCCAGTAATCAACTCCCTGAAAAACGTGTTCGCGATCTTCGGTTACTTTCAATTCGATCACGACCAAACGCCCGTCATGGCGCAGTGCTAACAAATCGATCGGCCGCGCGCCGCCCTTACTTCCAAACGCACCGCCGTGCGAGGTCCGAAACTGCGCGTGCAATGGCGCCACAATCAGTCCCGGATCGAGTTTCGTAATGTCGCGCCGCAGAATCGATTCGAGCCACGCTTCGCCTGACGCGCGATAAAACCAGTGGCGACGATCGCGACAGTATTCACTTCGGTAAGTTTCGAGATCGCGAAACAGCTTGGCCCAATCCTGCTGATGAAATGCGTCCAGCTGTCGCCGACGCGAACCTTCGATGCCAAACCAGATGCGATGCTCATTCATCACCGTGCGCACCCGCGCGAATGGCAGGCCGTGAAATCGGAGCGTCTGTCCATGACGCGACGCCACCACGTCGATGGCACGCGGCGCGTAAACCAGAATCTCATTCGCGCGCTCACTCAGCTCGGCCTGATTCACGGGCGGAAACCGGCTCAGACGCTTCCGCCAAAGGTGTTTCCGCTCGAAACGCGCAACCGATGTGACGGCGTTCCAGGCGTCGTCAATCTCAAGGAGTTCGATCCGATCACGGAATGATTCACGCAGCAGAATGTGTCTTTGCCTCGCGGCTTCAAGGATTGCGTGCTCGACGACCAGCAGCAATCTTTGTATGTGCGGCCGCTTTGGCGATTCGAGCACACGTTGAAACCAAAGCAAGGCCGATGAAAACAGAGCATCAACATTGCGCACGTCGCTTTGCGCGACTGTCCCTGTTACAGCAATTCGCTCAACCGGGAGACGCAAAATGATGCGCGCGTAGCGGCCGGGTTGATCGCGACGCATGCCGGGACTGAGGCTGGCGCGTTCGATTTTTACGAGTGGCACAGACTTCAGTCTGTGCTCCTCATCGCGTGAGTCACAGACTAAAGTCTGTGCCACCAGTTGCGCCAACTTGTCACATCTTTCCTGACGCGCCGCCGCGATGGTTGCGACAATCGCTCTTGCGGAGGCCCTTGGAACGAGGGCAACGGCTGCGATTTCGGCTCCCATTCGGCGGGAGACATTCAGCAGAAGTTTGTCATCGCTCCAATTCCAGCTAGTGACTCGCCAAGTTCTTGAACCTGCTTCGGTCCAGCAGGAAAAAAGCAGCCGGTGGTGTTTGACTGAGAATTCGAACTCATCGTGATTGATATTCAGCGGCGTCCGGCCGTCCGACGTCATGAACCAATCGCGATGCGCGCCGACAATTTTCTGCAGCGCGAGTTGTTGCTGTGCTAAATCAGAAAGTGAGGCCGAAGCCGTGGGATGTGTGGGAGACATCGCGCGCTATGCTACCATCAAGACTTCTCGTGGCACAGACTTTAGTCTGTGGTGATTTACTCCGTTAGGCGGAATCACAGACTGAAGTCTGTGCCACTTTTAGCCATGAAGCCCGTTTTTTTAGCCGGAGCAGTGCGCACGCCAATTGGGCGATTCGGCGGATCGCTCAAGGACTGGACAGCCGCAGATTTGGGAGTTGCAGCCGCGAAAGAAAGTTTGCGGCGCGCGAATCTTCAGCCCGATCAAATCGACGACTCGATTTGGGGATGCGCGCGCCAAGCGGGCGGTGGCCCAAACGTCGCACGCCAAATTACGTTTCGTGCCGGTGCGCCCGAAACAGTCCCGGCATTTACGGTCAACCAGGCATGCGGCTCGGGTTTGCGCGCCATTATTCTGGCCGCGGAAAAGATCATGCTCGGCCGGGCGAATATCGTGCTTGCGGGCGGCACGGAAAGCATGTCGCACGTGCCTTACTTTGCCGAAGGTGCGCGTTGGGGCGCGCGCATGGGTCACGTCGATCTAACGGATGGCATGTATCGCGATGGTTTCAACGATCCGCTGTCAGGGTTAGTGATGGGCGAAACCGCTGAGGAACTCGCCAAGCGTTATGAGATTGCGCGCGACGAGCAGGATGAGTACGCGTTGCGTTCGCAACAACGTGCCGCGGTGGCGATTGACAGTGGTAAGTTCGATTCCGAGATCGTTCCCCTGGAGCTGAAATCTCGCAGAGGCGAAGTGAAATTATTCAACCGCGACGAGCATCCGCGCGCAAACACGACCGCAGATGATTTGAAGAAACTTGCGCCCGTGTTTTCGAAAGACGGAACCGTTACGGCCGGTAATTCGTCCGGTATCACTGACGGCGCGGCGGCGCTTCTCGTGATGAGTGATGATGCCTTGAAAGCATCAGCCGCCGAACCGCTCGCGCGAATCATCGATTATGAAATTGTCGGTGTGGCGCCCGAAATTATGGGGATTGGTCCGGTGCCGGCGACGCGCGTTTTGTTGGAACGTCAGAAGCTTTCGCTGAATGATGTTGATTTGATCGAACTGAACGAAGCGTTTGCAGCCCAGGTCATCGCGTGCGATCGTGAATTACAATTCGATCCCGAGAAGTTGAATGTTAACGGCGGCGCGATCGCTCTGGGTCATCCAATTGGCTGCACAGGCGTGCGCATTACCACAACGTTGCTATATGAAATGGAAAAGCGAAACGCAAAACGCGGCCTCGCGACGCTCTGCATCAGCGGCGGCATGGGCATCGCTTTGCTCTTGGAGCGAGAATGGTGCGGCAACGGCACGGGCCGTAAAGGCATCGCATAGGCAACTCTTCCAAAACCTTTCAACTGGAGAACGCAAAAACGTGAAAAGAAAACTGTTTGGAAGCTTAGTGGCTGTGGCGTTGGTTGTGACAACCGGGGCGGTTTACGCGCAGCGGACAACTCGAAAACCCGTGACGCGCCCTGCGGCGATCGACATCTTCGCGTACGTGCCCAAATCCGACGGCATTGTAGTTGTCGACGTGAATCGCTTGCTCAATGAAGCCTTGCCGCAGGTGTTTGCGGGAGACAGCGCAAAACTCGCACAGATCAATTCCGAGATCGATAAGTTCAAAACTCAGACCGGCATAGACGCCCGCACATTCACTCGCGCCGTCATAGCTACGCGCTACACGTATCCGTCACCGAACGTGACGAAGCTTGAGCCGGTGGCGATCGCGACGGGATCATCCAGCGCCGCCACGGTTGTCTCGGGCGCACGCGCGGCCTCCAAAGCAAAAGCGCGTGAAGAAAAGTATGGCGGTAAGACGATTACTATTTTGACGGTCAACGATCAGATGAAGGTGTTCGGTTTGTGGAACACTCACGTCAGTGAATTAGCCGTCGCCCCACTCGACGCCAACACAGTCGCAGTCGGCTCGCCGGCAACGGTGCGGGCCGCAATCGACGCCGGGAAAACGCCGCAACGTGACAGCGTCGATCTGGTAACGCTCGCGACGCGCGATCCGCAGGCAGTGATCGGTTTCGGCGCGAATGTGCCGGCGGCGGTTTGGACCGGCTTGAACCTTGGCACTGATGCAATCGCGCAGGACGCGAGTTCGATCCGACAAGCATACGGTTCAGCCGGCACGACAGCGACCGACATCTCGGTGATGCTCGTCGCGCGCACTGAGACTCCGGCAGCCGCGAAGAATCTCGGTGACACAGTCACCGGATTGAAACAACTTGCCGGTCTTTACGTTCTGCAAATGACCGGCGACAAAAAGGCGTTGGCGCAGAGCGCGCTTAGCAACTTGAAAATCAGCGTGCGGGCAAATGAACTCGAGATTCGCACCCAAGTGGCCGCCGCCAACATCGCGACCTTAATGAAATAATTTGTCGACCTCAGACGCCAGGGACGAAGCAATCGCGCCCGACTTCGCATTGCCCGATGCGAACGGCAAGATGTGGCGTTTGGCTGACCATCGCGGCAAAGTTGTCGTGTTGCTGTTTTATCCCGGCGACGAAACTCCGATTTGCACCCGGCAGATGTGTTCGGTGCGCGATCGCTGGGAAGACTACGCGGCCACCGGCGCGGAGGTTGTCGGAATTTCGACGGACAGCGTTGAATCACACCAAGCGTTTGCCGAACATCACCAGCTGCCCCTGAGGCTGTTGTCCGACGCCGACAGAAAAGTCGCAGATTTGTATGGGGCGAACTCACTAGTTCCCGGCAAGGTCGCGCGTTCGGTTTTCGTAATCGATGGTGGCGGCGTGATTCGTTACCGCGACGTGCGGCCCCTCGGGTTGTTCCGGCCCAAGGACGATGACACGATCGCAGCGATTCGCGCGGCGTTAAAATAGTTTCAACTTCCAAGTTTCAAGTAGGGGGTGCCGAACTTGAAACTTGAAACCTGAAACTCGAAACTCGATAATCTCAACGAGGTAATTAACTAATGTCGTCCGAATCGATAAAGTGCGCTCGCTGTGGGCAGAAGCGGCCGCCGCTCGGATTTGCGCCGCTGCCAACTGATCTTGGTCAAAAGGTCGCCCAGGAAGTTTGCCAGCCTTGCTGGTCTGAATGGCTGCAAACGCAAACCC
>JBKPPE010000121.1:0-4438 GCA_046733375.1 Acidobacteriota bacterium
GGGCGCGCCATCGTGGAAGCTGACGCCCAATTTGTGAACCCGGCGTACCCGCGTCCGGACTTCAAACTGGTTGCCGAACGCGGCGAAGGAGTTTGGGTCACGGACGTTGATGGCAACGTCTTTCTCGACTGCAACGCCGGCGTCGCAGTCTGCTCGACCGGTCACTGCCATCCGGAGGTCGTGCAAGCGATTCAGAATCAAGCGGCGCAACTGATCCATATGTGTGGCACGGATTACTACTACTCGCTGATGCCGGATTTGGCGAAGAAGATTGGCGAGCTGGTTCCGATTAGCGGACCGACGCGCACGCACTTCGCGAACAGCGGCACTGAAGCCGTCGAATGCGCGCTCAAAATTGCGATGCACGCGACGGGGCGCGAGAAATTCATTTCTTTTTTCGGAAGTTTCCACGGTCGCACCCTGGGTTCGCTGTCGCTCACCTCGTCAAAAGCGGCGCAGCGCCTTGGATTCAAGCGGCAAGCGCTCGATGTAATTCACGTGCCCTATCCGAACGAGTACCGCAATCCATTTACCGCCGAGATGTGCGGACGCGGCGGCGCAGCTGAAGGCGCGCTTAACTGGATCGAGAATCTTCTTTTTAAGACAACCACACCACCCGAAGAGGTCGCGGCCATCGTCGTCGAACCGATTCAGGGAGAAGGTGGATACGTTCCGGCGCCTGAGGGTTTTCTGAAAGGTCTGCGCCGCATCTGTGATGAACATGGAATTCTGCTCGTCGTCGATGAAGTGCAAAGCGGCATGGGTCGCACCGGCAAAATGTTCGCGACGCAGCATTATGGCGTCGAGGCCGATATCGTTTGCATTGCGAAAGGCATCGCCTCGGGATTGCCGCTCGGCCTGTGTGTCGCGCGCGCCGATTTAATGGATTGGAAGAAAGGCGCGCACGCATCCACGTTCGGCGGCAATCCGGTTTGCATCGCCGCCGCTCTGAAGACTATTGAGCTGCTGGAGCGCGAGCTGGTGGCGAATGCGGCGGAAGTTGGTGACTATCTGAAGAGCGGTTTGCGGAAGCTGATGGCGAAGCATGAATGCATCGGCGATGTGCGCGGGTTCGGAATGATGCTGGGCGTCGAATTCGTCAAAGACAAAACCAGTCGCCAACCTGATGTCGAGTTGCGTGATCGCGTGGAGATGGCAACTTACGAGCGTGGTTTGATTCTGCTCGGTTGCGGCGCGAACTCAATTCGCTGGTCGCCGCCGCTGATTCTGACAAAAGAAAACGTGGACGTCGCGCTTGAGATTTTTGATGAAGCGATTAAGGCGTCGGCATAGCCGTTTAGAGTCGGGCTACTGCCCGACCGTTTGGCGGGCGGTAGCCCGCCTCTAAACTTTGAGGATTAGCAAATGTTCGAAGGTACTGTAGTTTCAATAAACATCACGTCCTCGGCTGAAGGTCCAATGGAAACCGTCGACGAAGTGCGCGCGATACCCGGGCGCGGCCTTGAAGGTGACCGCTATTTCGATAACAAAGGCCGCGCGCCCGAACCACGTCGCGAACTCACCTTGATCGAGGCCGAAGCAATCGATGCATTGAAGCGTGAACTCGATGTCGAATACAGCCTGAGCGACAGCCGGCGCAACGTCGTCACGCGTGGCGTCCCGCTAAATCATCTGGTGGGTAAGGAATTCTGGGTCGGCGAGGTCAAAGCCCGCGGCATCATGCTGTGCGAGCCCTGCGCACACCTGCAAAAACTTACGATCAAACAGGTGCTGCCGGGCTTGGTTCATCGCGGCGGCTTGCGCGCGCAGATTCTCACCGAAGGAACCATCCGCGTCGGCGAGTCGGTTAGAGTGGTGGAATAGTGGTAGCCGGTGCGTCTTGGCTGGGATCGCGGACGCCCCGTCGCAGTCTTCACGAAAACAACAATGCCGGCGAGGGCGCCCGCGTTCCCAGATGATGGTTGGATTAATTTGCTGAGCCAGAGACCATCTCCGCTTCAATCGATCCCTTGCCGGAGAAACCATCAGGCACGATCGCTCCGCCAGTGTCGAGATCCAGAGTCAAACGGTTTGTTTCGAGAAACTTTCCCCTAACGCGCAAATCGGCAGTCGGCGGATCGACCAGCGAGCCGCGGCTCATACGTGAAATCTCGAACGAGTTGTCTTTCATAACTCCGGTTGCAACGTCGCGCAATGAGCGCGCGCGTGATGTGCCGGTGCTTACCACGGCGAAACCAACGCTGACGAGATCGCCGAGTCGCGTGATCTGAATCTTGCCTGCCAAAGAATAAGTTTCGCTACGACCCGCAATCCCGCCTGAGATCGTGAAACTGCCTTTGTCGATTCGATAGAGCTGCGCGGTCTGCCGAAACGCATCACCCGCTGAAATCGAGAGCGGTGTAGTTCCCTCGACGGGCAACGAAACAATCTTGAAAGGCGCCGTAATGACCTGCGGAACCATCATATCTTTGCCGGGTACTTTTTCTGTTACCTGAATTTCGCCGTTCGCAGCGCGGGCGATGTCGACACTGTAACCGCCCGTGTTCCGCTGGCCGAGAAAAGCGGCAATCACCACGTTGGTTTTCAGATCCACGCTCAGCTTCGGAAGATTCGAATCAAGTTTCTGGAGTTGTGCATAAGTGGCTTCATCGCGAATCACCGCAATGAACGGCTCCGTGATCGACGAGTGAAATCCCTGTGCAATGACTTTGAGGTCACCAAACACCGGGTTTTCGTTGTCGACCGGAGTGCCTTTTTGTCCGGTTGAACTCTGCGACTGCCTCGGCGGGACGTTAAAGTTCTTTGTGCGACAGCCGCCAATGCCGCCGCTGAACAAAAGCGAAAACATTGTGGCGATTATTAATGAATGCATAGCCATACAACTCCCCATTCACTTGAACGCCGGTGCGGACAAGAATTGCAAAACTTTTCTCTGTGTCTCAGTGAATTCTCTGCGCCTCGGTGGTGGATTATTGTTAAGGCACTTTCACCACAGAGGCACCGAGAAGGCGCAGAGACACTGAGAACAACTTGAAGGAGGTCTCGCCAAACATTTTCACAAACGATAGCGAACACGCTTGCGCAGCTCGGCATCTTCGACCTCGATGTTTTGCAGCCGCAGCATCACGTCCGCGTTAAGGTCCCAACCCGCGCGTTCGCCCGCCTGTAACTTAACGGTGCCGGCGGCTGCGATCATCGCTGCGTTGTCGGTCGATAAATGCGGCGAGGGAAAATAAACAGGAAGACCAAGACGCTCGCCGGCGTCACGACACGCCTCGCGCAGAGCACCGTTGCACGCGACGCCGCCGGCAACGATCAGAGTCTTCGGATGATATTCCTTCGCGACTCTCTCCATCGTAGATACCAGCGAACGCACGACGGTGCCCTGAAAACTGGCGGCGAGATCTTTGATGCCTTGTGATGCCGGCGCACCGTTACTCACGGGCTGCAGTCCTGATTCGCGAACAAACTTCTGCACCGCGGTCTTCAAACCACTAAAGCTGAAGTCGGGACGATTGTCGCCCATGCGCGGAATCGCAAACTTGATCGCCTTTGAGTTCCCGTCCCGAGCGAGCTTTTCGATGATTGGCCCGCCGGGATACCCGAGCCCGAGCAGCTTCGCAACTTTGTCGAAGGCTTCGCCCGCCGCATCGTCACGCGTGCGGCCGACGACTTTGTATTTACCGGGTTGCGGCACAAAGAAAAGATTCGTATGTCCGCCGGAGACGATCAGTGCGAGCGCCGGATGTGCGACCGGCGGGTTATCGAAACTGACGGAGTAGATGTGTCCTTCGATGTGATTCACGCCGACGAGTGGTTTGTTCAGCGCGTACGCCATCGCCTTCGCATACGACACGCCGACAAGCAGCGATCCAACCAAGCCCGGCCCGTTGGTCACTGCGATTCCGTCGATTTGTTCCTGAGTTACCTGGGCGCGCGACAACGCCTCTGTGACGATGGGAACGATTTTGTCGAGATGCTCGCGTGATGCCAGCTCCGGCACGACACCGCCAAATTTTTCGTGTGTTTTGATTTGCGAAGAGATAACGGACGAGACGATTTCGCGGCCGTCCCGGATTACCGCAGCCGCGGTTTCATCGCAAGAAGTTTCGATTCCGAGAACAAGCATCGTCAGTTGTCAGGTGTCAGGTGTCAGGTGTCAGGTGTCAGTTGTCAGTTGTCAGTTGTCAGTTGTCAGTTGTCAGTTTACCGGAGTGATGAAGTCAGTACCACCTGCGTGAGGAGGTGGGACGAGCGCGCAACTTTCGAGATGTTTGACGGACCCATCCGCTCACGCGGATGGTACTGACCTCATGATTCGACTCGATAAAAGCTTAGGATTGAATCTCCCTGCTTCAACACGCGATAGCGCTTCAACGAGCCGAACTCTTCCAGCAGTTCGTTTTGTTTACGGTGCTCCACAACTACGATTGCCCCGGCAGTTCGTAATTGGTCTGCATGCTCGCCGATATGGTTG
>JBKPPE010000122.1:0-4576 GCA_046733375.1 Acidobacteriota bacterium
GTCGGCGTACTTGCGCGTGAGAAGTTTGCGCCACGCGCGGCTGAATACGATCGCACCGCCACATTTCCCGCCGAAGACTTCGACGATCTGTTCCATGCCGGACTGCTCGCGCCCGTAGTTCCCAAAGAGTACGGCGGCTACGGACTTGGACCATACACGGGCGACGTGTTCACGCTCTGGATGATGACCAAGGAGATCGCGCGCGCCGATATGTCGCTCGCACGCTGTTGGGAAGGTCACGTCAATTCGCTCGTGCTGCTCGACGGCATGAGCACTGAAGAACAAAAGGCGCGCTGGTTCAAAGGCGTGATCGAGCGCGGTGAGAAGTGGGTCGCGTGGAGTGGTGAACCGCAGGCTCGCAAACCCGACGAGCCGATTCGTTTTGGAACCACAGTCGAGAAAGTCGACGGTGGTTACATCGTCAACGGCAACAAGGTCTTCGCGACGCGTGCCGGCGGCGCGCAGTGGGCCATTCTCCTCGTCAACACTGCCGGACCAGGCGGCGTTCGTCACGCAGCCGCCGAAAACGTCGATACCGTGTTGATGATGGCGTGCAATCTCTCCGATCCGAGCGTCGAGATCGATACGTCGTGGTGGGATCCGATCGGCATGCGTGCGACAGCCAGTCATCTGGTCCACTTTCACAACACGTTCATTCCCGCGGAAGATCTCATCGGCTATCCGGGGCAGTATCTCAAGGAAGGCTGGCAAACGTGCTTCATCCCACATTACGCGGCGACTTTTCTCGGCGCCGCTGAAGCAGCATACGATTACGCCCTCAACTACATCACCACGCAGAAAAAGATCGAGGACCCGTACGTGCAGCATCACATCGGTCAGATGTCTGTGAACGTCGAGACGGCGCACCTCTGGTTGAGACACGTGGCTCACTTATGGGAGACGGGCAGGTATGTCGAAGCACAAATTGCGGGCAGTCGTGCGCGTCACGTGGTGGAGCACCTCGCGGAAGACACGGTCAAACAATGTATTCGCGCGTGTGGTGCGCGTTGCCTGATCCGGCCCAGCGCGTTGGAACGGATTTATCGTGATCTGTCGTTCTACGTTCGCCATGACAACGACGATCAGATTCTCGCGACGATCGGTAAATCGATCCTGGGACTAACCCACGATCCGTCTTTCTACAAACCATAATGGAGCCACAAAAAGGCACAAAAGGCACAAAACGAATTAAGAAAGCAGTGGCTTTCTTTTATCAGCCTTTTGTGCCTTTTTGGGGCTAAAAAACGAAAATGCTCTCCGAAAAACGGCGGTACAATCTCGCGATCTGCAGTCTCGGGCTCGGTTACTACCTCTTCTACACTCCTTACAGCGGCTTGACGAAAGCTCTTTCCAACGGACTGCTGCCAGGCGCTATTGGACGAGTGGAGGGAGCAGTGTTGCTGCCGGTCTCGGCCATTGCAACTGTGATCGGAATGTTCGGATTCATCACTGCGAGGGGCTGGTGGAAATATGCCGGACGCCGCGAATTCTTTGGTTACCAGGTTCCATTTCCACGCCGCCTGACGTTTCTCTCAGGTGTGTGCATGGCGACGATCATGGGAACCACGACGCTGGCATTCAGTTTCGCCGGACTGTCAATCGTGCTCGTGTTGGTGCTGTTGCGTGGGGGTACACTGATCATCGCGCCGATGATCGATCATATTGTCGGCCGGCGCGTACGGTGGTTTTCGTGGACTGCGATGTTTGTCAGTCTGGCAGCAGTGCTGGTCGCCTTGGCGGATGCGTCGAGTTACACGTTGACGATTGTTGCCGCCATCGATATCGCTGCTTACCTCGCAGCTTACTTTTTTAAGTTGCAATTCATGTCTCGTTTGGCTAAGTCAGACGACAGGAGCATCACGCTCCGGTATTTCGTCGAGGAGCAGATGGTCGCGTCGCCACTGCTGGTGCTGACGCTGATCGTGCTGGCGCTGATCGGCGCCGACGATGTCATGCTGGGCTTTCGCGTGGGGTTGACGAGTTTTATCGCAACACCCGGAGCGTTTTACGCCGCGTTAGTGGGTCTCACTTACGCGGGGCTTTGCGTTTGCACGACGCTGATCTTTCTCGATCGCCGTGAGAACACGTTCTGCGTGCCGATGCACTGCGGCTCGAGTATGCTCTCAGGATTCACGGCCACTGCGATCCTGGCTTACTTGTTTAATCAAAGTGCACCGACTTCGGCGCAGAGTCTCAGCGCGGCTTTCATAGTGATCGCGCTCGGCTTTCTCTCGCCGCTGCACCACTTCAGTCGTTCGCTTGCGAGGATCAAACAGGCACTCGGATTTGGCGGCGCGCCTTTGCGTCAACAGCCACAGCGTTTGTTTCTCTTTGTGTGTAGCGGCAACACGTGTCGGTCACCGATGGCGGCCGCCATTGCCAACGCCGAGATCGCGGCGCGACTCGGAATTCCGTACGAAGCACTCGAGACCGTCAACGTGCGCGCACTCAGCGCCGGTGTGTCTGCACGAGTTGGTGCGCCGCTCACGCCCGAGGCCGCGGAAGTGCTGCAGTCGTTGAACGTGCCGGTGAAACTACATGCCGCCCGTAACCTGACACTGGAACTCGCGGCGGAAGCAGAGTTAATCTTTTGCATGACGAGCGCGCATCGTAAAGCAGTGATCGAGCTGCTCCCGTCAATCGCAGGCAAGACTTATTGTCTCGACAGCGAAGCCGATATCGACGATCCTATCGGCAAAGGCATGCCGGCGTACGTGGCGTGTGCTCGCCAGATTCAAACACTGGTCCAGTTGAGGCTCAACGAGCTTGGCCTCGCAGGCGCGTGAAGTGATAGCAAGACCTTCTCCCATCATCGACGCACTTGGTCCAAAGTCATTCGCCGAATTTGAAGCAGTCACATTTCCCGGCACCATTCTCTGGTGCAACTTCGATCTGCTTCGCGAGTTGGGCTTTGACGTTCCACTCACAAACGAACTGACTCCCGCACTCGCACAACAACTACTCGAAACACTCTCACTGCGTTCGCTTGGTCCAAAAGAAAACACGAACGGCAGCACGAAGCTAACACTCTATGCCGACAAGTACGGCGGCGACGGCGTTCAGCCTGCGCTGGGCGCCGGACGCGCCGGATTTCTGCCGCTGGCGAACCTCTACGTCAAAGGACTTGGATTCACGCCGCTGTTCCGGCATAACGACAAAGACGATTTTGTTCACTCGCATGGCGGCGTGCATCTCGAGGATTGTTTGTCGGAAGCAGTGTTTGGCGAGGTGAATCACAACCTGTTCACACGCGGATCGAATCGCATTGTGGCGATCATCGATCAGGGTAAGCACGTGACCGAACCGTCGGGAAAAGAGCGACACATCGCGCTGGCTGTTCGTGCCGGTGCGCAACTGCGGCCCGGCCACTTGTTGGCGAAGCGGGCGCGTGGCAGTCGTTCGCCCGTCGAGATGTTCATCAGTATCACGCGTGCGACAAACCAACTCGTAACGGAAGGCGAAACTCCGGACGTAAGCGCCACGATGCTGCGTGTCATCGACGATCATGCGCAAACAGCAGCCGATTCGTTTCGCTGGCGCATGATCCACGGCGCGCTCACCCCGTCGAACATGGATTTTAGTGGCGCCATGCTCGACCTGCCGACACAATCAACACAGCCGCGTACGGCTCCCATCTTCAAACTCGATTACGCCGGATCTGTTTTCGGAACGGAACACAAGGAACGCGGCTATCATCTGGCGGAGACGTACCGGAGACTTTTGCGTGCAACTGATCCCGCTACTCGTGAGCGTTTGAACGCGAAGTGGATCAACGTCTCAAACGAAATGGACGAGGCTTACGAAAAGCATCTGCAAGTGAAACTGCTCGCCGCTGCCGGATTGAAGCTCGAACTCGCACGCCAAATCGACGACCATCGTTCGGAGCTGGCTGCTCGTTTCGCAAAGGTTTTGTTGGCAATGGCGGCCTTGAAGAACGTGGGGTCAGCGTGCGTAGCGAGAAAAGTCGTGACGGACGTTTCGGTGGTTGATGTCTTCAATCTGCTCGCACAAGCGCCACGCGAACACTTCGAAAAGCGGTTGTCGAAAGAAGGCGTCGTCAAACATCTGAAACCTGTTTACAAGGGCAATCACTTTCACGTCGCGAAGAAAAGAGCGACCGTGAACGCGCTCGCAGCGGAATTCGTGAAGCTGTTTGCGGAGCTGATGAACGCCTGCTCGGAATACGTGACTGACTATTACGACAATGAGACGGCGATGACGGCTTCAATCACCGCTCGCGCAGCGTTTGAGAATCAACCGATCGATGCGTTGTATTGTCGCCCATTGTACCTGCGATTTTATGAAGCGATGGCGCAGTACAAAAAGACGGGGGACCCCGAATTGATTAGCGAACTGATTGATACGGCAGTCGCACGATCGCTGCGAAGTGTCGAGGGACTGGTGTCGCAGGGCAAGTCACGTCTGCTCGAGGATGGCGGCGTGGAGCTGGAGATGCGCACGATTCGCGGCGTCTCGTATTCGGTGCGCGCGTGGAACGATCGCGCACAGACACGACGATTGCACGTCAGTGTTCCTCGCGAAGTGTCGGTGATGCGTTATCGATTCACGACTGATG
>JBKPPE010000123.1:0-4281 GCA_046733375.1 Acidobacteriota bacterium
CACTGAATGGGTGACGGCTTACGAAATTGCAATCATCTATTGTTTGCTGGGAGATCGAGACGACGCCTTTCGCTGGCTGGCACAAGCGGAACGCGAACATGCCGTCGGCTTCACGTTTGTGCGCGTCGATCCGCACCTCGAAAGCCTGAGATCCGATCCGCGATTTGCTCAGCTGCTGCGGCGCACCGACAAAACGGTTCCGTAGGAGTGGCACGGTCCCGTCCGTGAACGTCACACTCAAGATGCGTGTAATAGGGTAGTTGTGTGTTGCTGGCGCGGCTCTTGTCCGTCCCGGAGGGACCAAATGTTTATAGAACCAAAATCGGAAAAATCATCAAAGCTCCGGAGGAGCCCAATATTCTCTTTTCCCTAAACACATGGTGCTCCTTCGGAGCTTGTAACATCTACTTACCGGGCGAGCTATAAACATTTGGCCACGCCGCGGCCAGGACCAGTTTTCAGCAACACACAATTACCCAACCCAAGATGCGTGTGGCACTACCGTAAAAGAAGCATCTGGCTTAATATTTCGCGCCATGCGAGTGCTACAAACCCTGGCGTGCGCTGCCTTGCTACTGCTTCAGTTGACGTCCAAAACTTTGCCGCAGCAAACACAACCAACAAAGACGGTTATCGCCGTGAGTACCTTGCTCGACGGCAAAGGCCACGTGTTGCACGACACTCGAATCGTGATTCAAGGTTCGGAGATCGTTGCTATCGATCCAAAAGCCGAACCCGTTGATTACGACTTGCGCGGCAAGACGGTGATGCCGGGCTGGATCGATGCGCACGTGCACCTGACGTGGATTTTCGGCAAAGATGGCAAGAATGCTGGTCAGGGCGGCACAACTCCGGAAGCAATCTACGCGGCCGCCGCGAATGCTTACGTGACTTTGATGGCCGGGTTCACGACTGTGCAAAGCGTCGGCTCGACTGCGGACATTCCTCTCCGCGATGCGATTGCGAGCGGCGCATTGCCGGGACCGCGGATTTTGACTTCGGCCGAACCGCTGTTTGGTCGCGGCCCACAAACGGGAACGCCGGAAGAAATTCGAGCCTTCATCCGCAAACAAAAGGAAGCCCGCGCCGACGTAATCAAAATTTTTGCGGCGGCGAGTATTCGTCAAGGGGGCAACATGACGCTGTCGCAGGAGCAAATCAATGCTGCTTGCGATGAAGCCAGGAAACTCGGCTTGCGTACAGTCGTGCATGCTTACAAAGATGCGGTGCGGGGCGCGACTCTCGCCGGCTGCACTCAGGTCGAACACGGTACCTTGTCTACGGATGACGACTTGAAGTTGATGGCTGAGAAGGGAACGTATCTCGATCCCCAGGCAGGCCTCGTCATCGAAAACTATCTTCTGAATAAAGATAAGTATCTTGGTACGCCCGGCTACACGGAAGAAGGATTTGCCGCGATGGAACGCGTGCTTTCGATGAATCACGAACTCGTAAAGCGCGCGTCTAAGATTCGCGGACTGAAAATCGTGTTCGGAACCGATGCGGTGGCCGGCGCCCACGGCCGCAACGCCGAAGAATTCATCGATCGCGTGCGCGACGGCGGCGTCGATCCGATGACGGCGATGGTTTCGGCGAATTCGTTGGCGGCTGAGGCGATACGCATGAGCGATCAAACCGGCTCAATCGCACCTGGTTTACAGGCGGACATCATCGCGCTCGACGGCGACCCTTTGAAAGACATCACCGCAGTGCGGCGCGTCACGTTTGTGATGAAAGGTGGCGTGGTTTATAAGAACGTCAGGCATTAGGCTCTCTTAGAAAGGAGGCCACTATGGCTTTCAACCTGACTGTGAATGGCAAAGCCGTCACTGTCGATGTTCCTGCGGACATGCCTTTGCTCTGGGTGATTCGCGAGGTGCTGAATCTTCCCGGAACGAAGTTCGGTTGCGGAATGTCTTTATGCGGCGCATGTACGGTTCACGTCAACGGCACCGCAACGCGCTCGTGCGTCACCACGATCGCCGAAGTGAACGGCAAACAGATCACGACGATCGAAGGACTCGGGGGCAGCACGCTTCATCCGCTGCAGAAAGCCTGGATGGACGTGGATGTGGCGCAGTGCGGCTATTGTCAGGCCGGGCAACTCATGTCGGCGGCGGCGCTGCTGAAACAACATCCGAATCCAACGGATGCTCAGATTGACGCCGCGATGGACGGCAATATCTGCCGCTGCGGAACTTACCTGCGCATTCGCGAAGCCATTCACAAGGCCGCGGCCGGGAAAGGGAGGGCGGCATGAGCGCAAAATCGATCGACAGAAGGACCTTCCTGCAAGTCACCGCCATCGGTGGCGGCGGCCTGCTCATCGGTTTGTATTTCAAGCCGTCGCTCTTCGGCCAGGGACAAACTCCAGCCGTGATTCCGGCTCCGAACTCGTTTATCCGCATCGCGCCTGATGGCATCGTGACGATCATTAGCAAGAATCCAGAGATCGGTCAGGGCGTGAAGACTTCACTCCCCATGATGATCGCCGACGAACTCGACGTTGATTGGAAGAACGTGCGGGTTGAGCAAGCTTCATACGATGCGACGAAATATTCGAACCAGTCGGCCGGCGGCAGCACAGCAATTCCTCAAGCTTGGAATCCCATGCGAAAGGTCGGCGCGGCCGCGCGTGCGATGTTGATTACTGCCGCTGCGCAAACCTGGCATGTGCCGGAAGCTGAACTGACAACCTCAGCCGGCAAAGTCATTCATCAGAAAACAAAGCGGTCGATTGGTTACGGGAAGCTGGCCAGTGTGGCCGCGACTCTCACGCCACCCGATCTTGAAAAAGTAAAGCTCAAGGATCCCAAAGACTACAAGATCATCGGCACGCCGCAGCACGGCGTTGACAATCTGAAGATCGTAACGGGCAAACCACTTTACGGGATCGATTTCACCGTACCCGGCATGTTGTGGGCGACGTTCGAAAAATGTCCGGTGTTTGGCGGTAAAGCTTCATCGGCGAACCTCGATGTCATCAAGGCGATGCCGGGGATTCGTCATGCGTTTATCGTCGACGGTGTGGGCACCGAGCTGAATGGACTCCTCAGCGGAGTCGCGATCGTCGCTGACCGTTGGTGGCAGGCGAAGTCCGCGCGCGAGAAGTTACAGGTGAAATGGGACGAGGGTGCGACAGCTTCGCAGGCGAGTCTGGGATTCGCGCAGCAGGCGGAGGCGCTGGCCAAAGAAAAGCCGCAACGATCCTTGCGAACTGATGGCGATGTCAACACTGCCTTCAACGATGCGACCAAAGTCATTGAAGCCGCTTACTCATATCCGTTTCTGCCGCACGCGCCGTTAGAGCCTCAGAACTGCACGGCGCACTTTAAAGACGGCAAGCTGGAAATCTGGGCGCCGACGCAAACTCCAGCCGCCGCGATGAATCTGGTCACACGCACACTCGGCCTCGATCAAAAAGACGTCACCATTCATCTGTTGCGTACCGGCGGAGGTTTTGGCCGGCGTTTGAGTAACGATTACGTGGTCGAAGCCGCGGCGATCGCCAAGCAAATCGGCGTGCCGGTCAAGCTTTTGTGGACGCGCGAAGACGACATGACGCACGACTTTTATCGCCCGGCCGGATTTCATTTTTTGAAAGCCGGAATCAATGCAGACGGAAAACTTATCGGATGGCGAGATCACTTCGTCAGCTTTGGCGCAGGTGAAAGGTTCAATCCGAGCGCGGGGATGAACGCGACTGAGTTTCCGTCGCGGTTCGTGCCGAACTTTGCCATCGATGTTTCAGTGATGGCTTCGGGCGTGCCGACCGGCGCCTTGCGCGCGCCCGGCAGCAACGGCATCTCGTTCGTCATGCAATCGTTCATCGACGAGCTGGCCCACGTGGCGGGAAAAGATCCGGTTGAGTTTCGCTATTCGATTCTCGACGCACCGCCAATTCCATTGCCGGCGCCGTCGCCGGGGCAATCTCCTCCGCCAACCGGCGGTCTGGGCGCGCCATTCAATGCGAAACGGATGCGTGGCGTGCTTGAGCTCGTGGCCGCGAAATCGAATTGGGGCAAGCGCAATCTGCCGAAGGGCACGGGCGAAGGTGTCGCGTTTCATTTCTCTCACGCGGGTTACTTCGCCGAAGTCGCCGAGGTCAGCGTTGATGCCGTAAACAAACTTCGCGTCAACAAAGTCTGGGTAGCCGCAGATGTGGGCAGCCAGATCATCAATCCGCTCAATGCCGTCAATCAAGTGCAGGGCTCCGTGGTCGAGGGGATGACACACTTGATGGGTGAGATCAGCGTGAAGAACGGTCGTGCTGTGGAAAAG
>JBKPPE010000124.1:0-3770 GCA_046733375.1 Acidobacteriota bacterium
AATGTGGAGCGCCGTTGGGGCCAGCACGCTTGAGGTGCTGCGTCGTACTGGTTGCACCGTTGAATTTGACGAGCGGCAGACCTGTTGCGGTCAGCCGGCATTCAACACGGGCTATCGTTTGGAAGCGCGTCGGGTAGCAAAGCATTTCATCGAGCTGTTTGAAGCCAGCAAAGCGGAAGCGATTGTGTGTCCTTCGGGTTCGTGTACGGCCATGATCCATCATTACCATGCGCTGTTCGCGGATGATGAAACATGGAGTAGTCGTGCTCGGGCGGTTGCCGATCGCACCTTTGAGTTAAGTTCGTTTCTTGTACGGGTGCTGGGAGTAGAAGATGTGGGCGCGCGATTCAAAGGGCGTGTGACCTGGCACGACGCGTGTCACGGTTTGCGTGAATTGAACATACGCGATGAGCCTCGCCGGTTGATCACGCAGGTGCGGGAAACTGAATTCGTGGAACTCGAGGGCGCCGACGCGTGTTGCGGTTTCGGCGGTACGTTTTCGGTGAAGTATCCGGAAATCTCGACCGCGATTGTCGATGAAAAGATTAAAGCCATTGAACGCGCGAGCGTCAATGCGGTAATTTCCGGCGACGCCAGCTGCTTGATGCAGATCGGTGGAAGACTTTCACGGATTGGATCGAAGGTGCGAGTGATGCACCTGGCGGAATTGTTGGCAAGTAGGTGAACGGGCGTATCCGGATCGAAATCACGCCCTCCCTAACGGTCGGGCTGCTGCCTTAGAAGTTCGATGAACCACCTAAGCTCAGAAACCTTCGACGCGAACGCCCGCGCGGCCCTTAACGACGTTCATCTCCGCGGCGCGCTGCGCAATGCCACATCGCTTTTTGGCAAGCGGCGGCTCGAGGCCTCACGAAGTCTCGATAACTGGGAAGACCTGCGCACCCAAGCCCGCGCAATCAAAGACGAGACCCTGCTTCACCTCGATCAATATCTGGAAGAGTTCACTGCCAACGCCGAAAGGGCAGGCGCGCGGCTTCATTGGGCGCGCGACGCGGCCGAAGCGAACGCGATTGTTTGCCGGCTCGCGCGCGACCGAAACGTGCGTCTGGCGGTGAAAAGCAAGAGCATGGTGACCGAAGAGATCCATCTCAATGCAGCGTTGGAGGCGGCCGGGATCGAAGCAATTGAAACTGATTTGGGCGAGTACATCATTCAGCTTGCCGGCGAGACCCCTTCGCACATCATCGCGCCGGCAATTCACAAGACCCGCGGCCAAATTGCCGAACTGTTCAGCGAGAAGCTCGGCATTGAAAAGACTGACGATGTTGCACGATTGACCATCACCGCGCGGCAAGTCTTGCGCGATAAGTTTGCCGCCGCCGACCTTGGCATCAGCGGCGTTAACTTCGCTGTCGCCGAAACCGGGACCATCTTGATTCTGGAAAACGAAGGCAACATTCGTTTCACGACGAGCCTGCCAAAAACCCACATCGCCTTGATGGGAATTGAGAAAGTGATCCCGCGGTTTGCCGACTTGGAAGTGTTTCTCAAGTTGCTGCCGCGCTCCGGCACTGGCCAGCACCTGACTGCGTATCAATCGCTCATCACCGGCACGAAGCGAAGCGCCGTTGAGGAAGGACCGGATGAGCTGCACATCGTTCTGCTCGACAATGGCCGGTCGCACATGCTGGGAAATGCAACGACGCGACAGGCGCTGGCGTGCATTCGCTGCGGCGCTTGTCTCAACGCATGTCCGGTGTACCAGCAGATTGGCGGACATGCTTACGGTTCGGTTTATCCCGGGCCGATTGGGGCGGTCATCACGCCGCAATTGTTTGGTTTAGCGAAGGCGGCGCAGCTTCCTTTTGCTTCCAGTCTGTGTGGCGCGTGTCGCGAAGTATGTCCAGTGAAAATCGATATTCCGGAGCTGTTGTTGCATCTGCGAGCGGAAATAAAGCAGCCGCCAGTGATCAGAAATCAGAAGTCAGAGCCGGTGAAGCGGAATCGAATCGAACACTATGCGTTCAAACTGTGGGCAGCAGTTATGACTCGGCCACGCCTTTACGAATGGAGCGGAAGAATTTGCCGGTTCCTACAGCGAGTGGCAGTGCGCGACGGGGCAATTCGAAAAGTAAATGGGTCGCTCGGAAAAATCGTGCCCCCACTTGCCGCTTGGACCGGGGGACGAAACTTGCGGCCAATGGAACGCGAAACGTTTCGCGAATACTGGAGAAGAGCAGGGAATGGCTGAGACCATAGTGGCAAACGATGCGAACGGGGCGCGGGCTGAAATTCTTCAGTCGATCCGCAGTCGTCTGGCGGAAAGCGCGCAGCTCACCGGAGAAATGTCGTCCAGCGTTGCGCCAAGCGATGATGAGTTCACGACGGTACCAGTTATCCCCGACACCAAGTCGTTAGTCGAAGTATTCAAACAACGACTGGAATCAGTAGGCGGTCATTGCGCCGTGGTGGATAGCGAAGCGCAAGTGTTCTCCGAGTTGAAAGAAGTACTGGCTGAACTCAGATCCCGTGGCATTGAGACGCGCCGCGTCGCTTGTTCGGATGCGGTCATTCTCGGCTCAGTGGCGCAGGATCTTGCGGCCGAAGGTCGCGAAGTCGTGGTGCTGCCGCCCACGAGTGATCTTTTTCAGTGCGACGTTGGCATCACGACGGCGCAAGCGGCGATCGCGGAAACGGGAACGCTTGTTCTCGAACAGGCAGCTGAGCGACATCGGCTGGTTTCGCTTCTGCCACCTGTGCATATCGCGATCGTAAACGCCCAAGGCATTTGCGCGAACCTTGGCGAGGCGATTCTTCTCGCGCGTGTGGCTTGCGAAACGAGCGGCGCGATCACATTCATCACCGGCCCGTCACGGACGGCGGACATTGAACTAACGCTCACAACCGGTGTGCATGGTCCGAAGGAGTTGTATGTGATTGTGTACGAAGGCGGCCACTGAATTCAGAATCTAACGCTTCAAATTCTTAAAATAAAATCTCGTGCGAATCATTTCGTTTGCAACCAAAGACACAAATTGGCAATCGCCGCGGATGGGCATGATTCTGCACCGCGAAAGTCGTGACACCGGTTACCGTCTGGACTGCGAGAAGCTTTTTGGCGCGGCCGAGCAACCATCGAATCCGTTGTCGTGGTTTGACATGGAGGGCGAGTGGTTCCAGAAGGCGCTCGAAATCTCCAAAAGAATAGTTGAGGATGACAACGCTCTGACCGAAGCGAATAGTCGCGGCTGGCTGGTTCCCCGAGAAGATGCTTACTGGTTTGCGCCGGTACCACGACCCGGAAAATTGATTTGTATCGGTTTGAACTATCGCGATCACGCGGCTGAAAGCAACATGACGATTCCAAAGCAGCCGGTTGTCTTCTCAAAATTCTCAACCGCGGTGATTGCGCCGGGCGAACCAGTGATGTTGCCGGCTACCAGCACGCAGGTTGATTACGAAGCCGAGTTGGCGGTGGTAATCGGCCGTCGCGCAAAGGACGTCAGCCTCGAACGCGCGCTCGATCATGTCCTGGGCTACACCTGCTTTAACGATGTCAGCGCGCGTGATTTTCAGTTTGCCGATGGTCAATGGCAGCGCGGAAAATCCTGTGATACGTTTGCGCCGATGGGCCCCACGATCGTCACCGCGGATGAGGTTCCGGATCCTCACAAGCTGTCGATCAAACTCGTCCTGAACGGCCAGGCCATGCAGGACTCGAACACCAATCAGTTAATTTTCGGCATTCCTGAGTTGATCGAATTCCTTTCGCAAACGATTACGCTTGAGCCGGGGGATGTCATCGCAAC
>JBKPPE010000125.1:0-5268 GCA_046733375.1 Acidobacteriota bacterium
GTGTTAGACACGCCGTCGCGCATTTCCGCCCTAGCCTGGGGCCCAGTATCGGGCTAAACCCACCAGATTCAAGGCCTTTACGGTAAGCAGCAGCTGAACTAGACGCACAAAATGTCAGCGAAACTCGGCGAAATTCTCGTCCGCGAGAATCTGATCAGCCCACAGCACCTTCGCCAGGCTCTCGATTACCAGCGCGAGCACGGCGGACGACTGGGCTTTAACCTAGTCAAGCTGGGACTGGTTTCGGACGACACGATTACCGCGATTCTTTCGCGGCAATACGGCATTCCGTCCGTCAATCTCGAACTCTTCGATATCGAAGATTCAGTCCTCCGCCTCATTCCGCAAGAAGTCGCGCAAAAATATTCGGTGCTGCCACTGTCGCGTGTCGGCGCAACGCTGACTCTGGCGATGGTCGATCCGACGAATGTCTTTGCCATGGACGACATCAAGTTCATGACAGGGCTGAACGTCGAGCCCGTCGTCGTAGCCGAAGCGAGCGTCCAACAAGCGATCTCGAAGTACTACAGCACCAGCCGCGAAATCGAACTGGCCTCAGTCGCTCCCGAAGTCGTTTCCAACGGCAACGGTTTTTCCGATGCTGACCTGGTTTCTCTCGACAACCTCGATCTCGATCACAGCGTCAATGCCGAAGACGTCGAGGTGTTCGAGGAGAATGACGAAATCGATCTCTCCAGCCTGACGCGCATGAGCGAAGACGCACCGGTCGTGCGTCTCGTAAACGTCCTGCTGGTGGATTCATTGCGGCGCGGGGCGTCTGACATCCACGTCGAGCCCTACGAAAAAGAATTACGTATTCGCTTCCGCATCGACGGTGTTCTGTACGATGTAATGCACCCACCTTTGAAGATGCGTGACGCGTTGATCTCCCGTATCAAGATCATGTCCAAGCTCGACATATCGGAAAAGCGTTTGCCGCAGGACGGCCGCATCAAAATTCGGGTGAAAGTCGATGCGCGTTCGCGTGAACTAGACTTTCGTGTTTCTACTCTCCCCACTCTTTTCGGCGAGAAGGTAGTGCTTCGTCTACTCGACAAAGAGAAGCTGATGCTCGATATGACAAACCTCGGTTTCGAGCCTGACTCTCTGGTCAAATTCCAGCGCAACATTGCTAAGCCCTACGGAATGGTGCTCGTTACGGGTCCGACGGGTAGTGGTAAGACGAACACGCTCTATTCAGCGCTGCAATCGCTGAACACTGTCGATACAAACATCATGACGGCCGAAGATCCAGTCGAGTTCAATCTTCCCGGCATCAATCAGGTCCAGATGAAGGAGCAGATTGGATTGAACTTCGCTGCTGCTCTCCGGTCCTTCCTGCGCCAGGATCCGAACATCATCCTGGTCGGCGAAATCCGCGACTTCGAAACCGCGGAGATTGCGATCAAGGCCGCTCTCACTGGCCACCTGGTTCTCTCGACCCTCCACACCAACGATGCTCCCTCGACCATCTCACGTCTCATGAACATGGGCATCGAACCCTTCCTCGTCGCGACGAGCGTGAACCTGATTCAGGCGCAACGCCTAATTCGCCGCATCTGCAAAGACTGCAAGAAAGAACATCCGACGCCCCACGAGGCCTTGATGGAAATCGGCTTTGCGGCCGAAGAAGCCAAGACGCTCAAAACTTACAAAGGCCGCGGATGCCCGAGTTGCAACGACACGGGCTACAAAGGCCGCATCGGCTTGTATGAAGTCATGGAAATTACCGATGAAATTCGCGAACTAATCCTCATCGGCGCGTCAGCACTCGAGCTGCGCAAGAAATCTATTGAGGACGGGATGATCTCGTTGCGCGACTCCGGTCTTCAAAAAATTCGAAATGGTGTTACCACGATCGAGGAAGTTCTCCGCGAAACAGTGGCGTGAAAGGAGTAGGGAAAATGGTACGTCGATTTGCTTTAGCACTCTGTCTCTTGGCATCGCTGGTCGTGATCATCCCTTTGGTCAACTCGACCGCGCATAATTTGCGTTCACACTTTGGTGCGAGTTCCCATCATCGAAGGCACTCGCGCGCCTGGTGGCGGCGGCACCGCCGGATGATGCGACGTCGTCAGGCTCTGCTGGCGCGACGTCGTGCGCTGTTGATGGCTCGCCGCAACGGCACGCTTCCGTCGCTTACGCAAAAAACCGTTGGAAACCACACAACCGCTCCGACCGCTCCGGCAATGACTGTCGAAGCGCCGAATGCAGTTGGCCTACCGAATGGCTGGTCTTCGGCCGGTTCGACCGACGGCGCAACGACATTCCGGATCGCGCCCGTCAACGGCGTCGAAGGCCGCGCCACGCTCAGCCTGGTAGCGCCTACGACTGGTCCGCAGCCGTTTGGCCGCGAACAGCGAAACATGGTTGGGGGTGCGTCGTTCTCGGACTTGAGACGAACTGTTATCGATCGAATGATCAGCGCTGGCGGCTGGGTTGTGAACGATCGGCAACGCGAGATTGGTGGTCGCAAAGTATTCGAAGTGATCGCCCAAACTCCTGCGGAAAATGGCAAGCCCGAACAGGTTTGGAACTTTTACTTCGCCGAAGTCGATGGCCGAGTCTATTCGCTGACCACTCGCACGGCCGGCAGCAATACCGCAGTCGCGGCTGACGCGGAAAAACTCATCAGCACCTTATCACCCGATTCACAGGCGAAACAAAAGTAGCGACGTCTGAAAATCTAAATTAAGGAAGACAAGACCATGGAAAATCCTCCGCAAATCTCTCTCTCGGAACTTCTGCGCAAGCTTTCAGAGCTGGGCGGTTCCGACTTGCACGTTACGACGGGCACCCCGCCACTCGTTCGTGTCCACGGCACCATTCGTCCTCTGGACGGCTATCGCCCACTGACTTCCGCTGAGACGAAGCAACTCGCTTACTCAGTACTCACGGACGCGCAAAAGCATCGATTCGAAGAAAATCTCGAGCTCGACTTCAGCTTTGGCGTCAAGGGCCTGTCACGTTTCCGCGCAAACCTCTTCAACCAACGTGGTGCCGTCGGTGCAGTTTTCCGTGCCATTCCTTACGAGATCAAGTCGTTTGAAGACCTCGGTCTGCCGCAAGTCGTCAAAGATCTCTGCGCCAAGCCGCGCGGGCTCGTCCTGGTTACGGGCCCGACCGGTTCAGGTAAGTCGACGACCCTGGCCGCGATGATCGACAAAATCAATCGCGAACGACATGAGCACATCCTCACGATCGAAGACCCAATCGAGTTTCTTCACAATCACAAGAACTGCATCGTGAACCAACGCGAGGTGAATGCTGATACGAAGGGCTTTCCGGAAGCGCTGAGAACCGCATTGCGTCAGGATCCTGACGTGGTGCTGGTCGGTGAAATGCGCGACCTCGAGACGATCGAATCAGCGTTGCGCATCGCTGAAACTGGTCACTTAACGTTCGCCACGCTGCATACCAACTCGGCGGCGTCGACGATCAACCGTATCATCGACGTCTTCCCCGCCGTACAACAGGCGCAGGTGCGCGCACAGCTGTCGCTCACGCTCGAGGGAATCCTCTGCCAATCCCTTCTGCCGCGCGCAGACAGTAGCGGACGCGCTCTCGCGATGGAAATCCTGATTCCGAATTCAGCCATTCGCAACCTGGTTCGTGAAGACAAGGTCCATCAGATTTATTCGATGATGCAAACCGGTCAGGACGTTCACGGAATGCAGACGTTCAATCAAAGTCTGGCGACGCTCTTCCACAAGCGGCAGATTTCGCGCGACACGGCCTTCAAGAGCAGTTCCAACGCAAACGAGCTGCGCGACCTAATCGATCGCGGCTCGGGCTTGAACACAGGCAACGGCTCGATGCCGAAACCTCCGATGCCGCCCAACTACAATTCACAACGAGTGATGCAGCGACGATAGCGAATCACGAGGCTTTTACCACCAGCATAACGGAGCACCACCATGCCAACTTACGTATTCAAAGGTCAAAACCGGCTGAACGAGATCGTTTCCGGTGAGCGAGTTGCCGACAATCGCGAAGCGCTCCGGCAAGCGCTGCGCCGCGAACAGATCACGCTGATGTCCGTCAAAGAAAAAGGACGAGAAATCGGCATTCCGAAACTCGCCGGAAAAAAGAAAGTGAAGTCGAAGGACCTTGCGATCTTCACACGCCAATTCTCAGTGATGATCGATGCCGGCCTGCCGCTGGTGCAATGCCTGGACATCCTGTCGCAGCAACAGCAAAACAAATATTTCCAACAAGTCCTGGCCCAGGTTCGGCAGGACGTCGAGGAAGGTTCGACGCTCGCGGCCGCAATGAACCGTCATCCCAAAGTTTTCGATCAGTTGTACTCAAACATGGTCGAAGCCGGCGAGACGGGCGGTATTCTGGATTTGATCCTGCAGCGGCTGTCGACGTTCATTGAGAAGATTGTGAAGTTAAAGCGGGATGTAATCTCCGCGATGATTTATCCAGCGGCAGTCATTCTGCTCGCGATCGCGGCAATCGCGGTGATCATGATCGTCGTGATCCCCCAATTCCAGAACATCTTCCTGGGCTTGTTAGGTCCGGGCGAACCGTTGCCTTTACCGACACGAATTGTTATCGGCTTCAGTAATTTTCTCGCGGGCTGGGGCGGTCTTTGCATTTTGGTCGCCATCATTGCGATGGTCGTAGGCCTGAAGGTTTATTACAAGACCCCGAAGGGCCGAAAAGTAATCGACACCATTCTGCTGAAGATCCCCATTCTTGGACCAATATTCTTAAAGATTGGCATTGCGCGCTTCTCTCGAACGCTTTCCACGCTGTTGTCTTCTGGCGTTCCCATTCTGCAATCGCTCGACATTACAGCTCGCACGGCCGGCAACGTCGTCATTGAGGAAGCGATTGTTTCCATCCGCGGTGCGGTCGAACAAGGTAAGAGTTTCGTCGAGCCTTTGCGCGCATCGGAAATTTTCCCCCACATGGTGGCGCAGATGGTCGGCATCGGCGAACAGACAGGCGCATTGGATGCCATGCTGGGAAAGATTGCCGACTTTTACGAACAGGAAGTTGACTCGGCTATCGCGAACCTGCTGACGCTGATGGAACCGGCATTGATTGGATTTCTGGGAGTGACCATAGGCAGTATCGTCGTGGCGATGTATCTGCCAATGTTCTCGCTGATCGGCAAGCTCTCGCAGGGCCACTGATCGTTGAACATTCGATCAGTCCCTAACCATTTTTCTGCCACCAGTCGAAGGTAAGTCTTAGACCTTCTTCGAGACTGACTCGCGGCTCATAACCGAGGAGCGCGCGGGCACGCGTCAGATC
>JBKPPE010000126.1:0-2987 GCA_046733375.1 Acidobacteriota bacterium
AGCTGAAGAACGTGATTGTGGAAGAACATTTTCCTTCGCGTCTGGTTTTGAGTGCGGAGCCCGTTACAGAAATGGTTTAGACCGCGTACTTTTGCGTGCCGGGACAAGTCCCGGCTCTAAACGAATGACGGCCGAATCAAATTACGACGTCATCATTGCCGGCGGTGGCCCCGCCGGCTCGAGCGCGGCGATTTATCTCGCGCAGAGTGGCGCGCGTGTTTTGCTGGTCGAACAGAAGAAGTTTCCGCGACCGAAACTGTGCGGCGAATTCATTTCACCGGAGTGCTACGCGCACTTTGAACGTCTCGGCGTGGCCGAGCGAATGCTTGCGGGCAATCCGGCCGAACTGTCGGAAACAGTTTTCTATTCGAAAAACGGCGCCAGTGTTTCCGTGCCGAGTAAATGGTTCGGCACCGGCGGAGTGGCGCTCGGCCTCAGTCGCGCCGAGATGGACGAGCGCTTGCTGCGTCGCGCAATCGAGGCCGGAGCCGATGTTCGCGAACAGGCGAGCGTTGTAGGTTTGGTTATCCGAGATGGTCAGGTCAACGGCGTGAAGCTCAAACAGACTGGCGTTGCAGAAGATGTCACTGCGCCAATTACCATTGATGCTACGGGCCGGAGTCGGGCGCTAACGCGCATATTCGAACGAACATGCAGCATCAAGCCGCGTTTGCAACAGCGACCTCTCGTGGCTTTTAAGGGACACCTGCGCAATACAAGGGTTGCACCCGGCGCCTGCGAAATTTATTTCTATCGCGGTGGCTACGGGGGCTTGAGCACGATCGAAGACGGACTGAGCAATCTGTGCTTTATCGTGAACGCGCGCGACGTGAGAGCCTACGATTCTGACGCCACGCGTTTGATGCGAGAAGTGGTTTCCGAGAATCGCCGCGCAGCGGCCACGGTCCGCAGTGCTGAATTGGCGTCCGATTGGTTGGCGGTTTCGCTGGAAAGTTTTGGACGCCATTCGCCGGCGCCGGTAACCGGCCTGTTGGCAATCGGCGACGCCGCTTCGTTCATCGATCCATTCACGGGCAGCGGCATGTTAATGGCGCTTGAGAGTGGTGAGCTAGTTGCCAGCGCAATCGCTGCGCAGCTGGAACAGTTGGTAAACGACTGTGGGGTGGAAACGGTCAGTGAGAATTACAGCAAGCTTTACTACGCGCGATTCAATTCTCGCATGCGTCTGTGTTCAATGATTCGGCGCGCAGCCTTCGTTCCGGGTTTTGCCGACGTGGCAATTCGATTCTTCGGGACGAGTACGGCGCTGCGTAGACGGTTAGCAGCCGCGACACGTACTCGAAAAGAATTTGGAGTGCGGCGGCAAGCGTAGCGCGATGCCGCTTTGGATTTGCGGGAAGTAAGTTTCGGGCGGCCGATCGAAAGCGCCCAAACCTTTACGCGTCCTGCGTTCGTAACATGCGAATGTAGGCGACGCTAATCAGATTCGTCAGCACCAACAGCACAAACGACATCGCTGCGGCGTATCCGAAGTTCGAAAATCGAAAGGCCGTGCGATAGATGTAGAGACTCAACGTCTCGGTAGCGAATCCCGGCCCACCTTCCGTCAAAATGAAAATGTGATCGAACACGCGCAGCAAATCCATCGTGCGCAGCAGCAAAGCGATGAGAATTGCCGGCTTCAGCAGCGGAAGCGTGACGAACCGAAAAGTCTGCCAAGGGGTTGACCCGTCGACCAGCGCCGCTTCGTACGGTTCCTGCGGAATTGCCTGGAGTCCGGCCAGCAAAATGAGAAACATGAATGGCGTCCATTGCCACACGTCAGCGATGATGACCGACGCCATCGCCAATTTCGGCGACGCCGTCCACGTCAGCGTCTCAGTATTGAAGCCGAATCGTTTGAGCGTTCCATTGAGCGCACCGAAATTCGAATTGAGCATCAAACGCCAAATCACGCCCACGACAACCGGCGGCAGCATCAGTGGAACCAGCAACAGCGCACGAAACAGGTTGCGGCCGCGTATGGCTCCGTGCAGCAACATCGCGAGCGAGAGCCCCACCAGAAATTCAATTGTCAGAGCGATCGCCGCATAAACAAAAGTGTGCGCCAGCGCCGAGACAAAGAATTGATCAGAGACAAGACGCGAGAAATTTGAGAGGGTGAGGGCGCCGGATTCAGTCTGGACACTGACTTTGATCGAGTAAATCAGAGGATAGATTGTAAGCGCGAGCAACACGGCGATTGTCGGCGCAAGCAGGATGTAAGCAACCGTGCGGTCAGAAGAATTCCGAAGCTTCGGCATGGCGTCAGTACCATTCGCGTAAGCGAATGGAATAAAGGCTTCCTGTTTCTCTAAAACACTCCAGATCCCATCCGCTGACGCGGATGGTACTGACCTCATCGTGCAAGAATTCTCTTGATCTCAGCGTTCGCCTGGTTCATCGCTTCTTCCGGCGTCAGCTCGCCGCTATTTGCTTTAGAGAGATAGATGCCGAAAGCGTTTTCAATTTCGTTCCATTGCGGCGTGCGCGGACGCGGACGCGAGCTTTCCAGCGAACGTAGTTGCGCGGGGTAAGAAGGGAACTTCGCGACGAGTTCCGGATCAGTGAAGAGAGATTTTCTTGTGGGCGGATTTCCACGTTGCGCGGAGAGCTTCATTTGTTCACGGCTCGTCGCCCACAACAAAAAGTCCATTGCAGCTTCGACATTTTTGGCATCGCGCGGAATCGCGATCAGCCAATTCCCAATTTCCGCGCGTCCCGGATTCTTGCCGCCAGGCAGTTGTCCAAATTCCATCTTGCCGATGACTTTAGATTTCGCCGCATCGCTGAACGAACTAATCCATGCCGGCCAGTTGATCGACATCGCGGCAGTGCCTTGCAGAAGATGCGCGCCGACTTCATCCGCGTTGAAACTGGCGTAGCCCGGCGGCGAATACTTGCCAAGCTCGATCATGAATTTCAGCGCGGCGATTCCTTCGGGACTGTTCACCGTCGGTTGTCCCGATAAATCGAACATTTCGCCG
>JBKPPE010000127.1:0-6178 GCA_046733375.1 Acidobacteriota bacterium
CCCTGATTCGCGTAAAGCCCTCCAAGAAAGTAGCGCACCATCGGTTCATCGGATCGTAGACCGATGCCTTTTTGAAACGCTTCAATCGCTTCGGCATATCGAGCCGCTCGCTGGTAGGCCAAACCCAAATTGAAATAGGCCTCAGGTGAATCGGGTTTTATCAGAGTTACTTGAGTGAAGACCTGAACTGCCGCTATGTCATTTTGTGAAGCAGCATGTGCGCTACCAATCAGATTTAGGAGGGCGACATTATCTGGGGCATGTCGCAGCCCGCGGTTCAAAACGTCAACCGCCGCGTCGTACCTCCCAAGCCGACTGAGTGCCATGCCCACGTTAATTTCAGCTACGATCCAATTGGGCCTCAGTCGGAGCGCCTCCTGAAAGGAACTCAGAGCTTCCTCATGTCTGTTTGTAATAAGGTAGGAAGTTCCCAAATTCAGATGGAGTTCGGCTGCCTGGTTGTTCAGCGAAATAGCCCTCTTAAAGTGGTCGATCGCTTCCGCATAGTTCTGAGCCACGCCATAACAAATGCCGAGGTTATTGTGTGCGGCGAAATCGTCGGGGCTGATTTTGAGGATCTTCTCATACGCTTGCGCGGCTTCCGCATAGCGACCGGCTGAGAGCTGCTGGTTAGCTTCGATTAAAAGACCGGGTAGATCCGGCGCGCGTTGTTGAGCCAGCGTTTGCGCACTGCCTAATGCCAACAAGATGGCAGCTACAACTTCCAGGCTTCGAATTGTGCGAGAGTAAAGGGAGGACATGTTTGGTACCGCCGTGCTATTCCTTTGCTTCATGATATCAAACGCGCAATCAGAAACGCTGCGCCCGCGGCAACGCTGCCGATCAATGCCGTTTGCAAAGCACTACGTGTCGGTCGCGTGCCGGTGTAGCGGCCTTTCACAAAACCAAATACCAGCAGCGCGAGCAGCGTAAACGTCACCGAAAGCAGAAGTGCAGTGAAAACGGTGATGTTTTTGAAAATTGCGGCCGCGATGTATGGCAGCAACGGCACCAATCCACCCACGGCATACGAGCCGCCGATGGTTAACGCACTGGCGAGCGCACGTTTCGGATCCGGTTTCTCGAGTCCTAACTCGAAACGCATCATAAAATCAACCCACTTCCGCGGATTTTTTGATAACGCATTAACGATCGGCCCGCTTTCTTTCTCGGTGAGGCCATACGAGTGGAAAACCTGGGCCACTTCCCGCATTTCCTCTTCCGGGATTTCTTTGACTTCACGTTTCTCGCGCTCGCGTTCCTTGGCGTAATGTTCGGCGTCGCTCTTCGCAGCGAGATAACCGCCGAGCCCCATCGCGATCGAGCCGGCGGCAATTTCCGCGAACCCGGCGGTGACAATAATGCCGGCGGAATCGATCGCGCCGGTCAGGCCTGCGGCGAGCGCAAACGGAACCGTCAGTCCGTCAGACATCCCAATGACGATATCGCGAACAGTTTCGCCGGCGGTGAAATGACGTTCGACGTGACGAGTCTGTGGCATAGGACAGCGTTGAGTACTAACTCGAGATCAAAAAATCATTTTCCATTTGTCATTTGACATTCATCATTTGCCATTTTGCGCCTTGCGGTCCGCACAGCGAAGCCTCATCGACAAGCAAATGAGAAATGAGAAATGACAGATGATAAATGGAAAATGATCTTAAAACTTTCCCAGCAATATCAAGACGCCAATCACGACAAACGCCGCTCCGGCAACCCGTTTGATCCATTCCAGCGGCAAGTACTGCCCCAAAGCGGTCCCTACCAAAATCCCGATCGCCGAAACTGCGGCCAGCGCGAACGACGCGCCGATGAAAACTTCCCAGGGCCGCTTCTTCTCAGCGGCCATCGTCATTGCCGCGAGCTGGGTCTTATCGCCCATCTCGGCCAAAAAAATGACGCCGAACGTTGTTAGCAGCACGCGCCAGTCCATTGTCGCTCCTTCCACATATCCACCAAACAGAATATTGATTGCGCAATTCATGTAAGGCACAATTGCGCATCTGTCAATTACTTCGCGCTGCCACGACGGCAATTGAACCCCTATGGCAGAAGCCGTTAAGGAATTTTTAGGAACTCAACGCTTCAGTCTATCTCGCAAACTCGGCGCGGGCGGCATGGGCGTCGTATACGAGGCGGTCGATCAACTCACAAATAAAACTGTTGCGCTCAAAACTTTGAGTCGCACAGAGCCCGAGCACATCTATCGCCTCAAGCGAGAATTCCGGGAACTTGCTGATGTATCGCACCCGAATCTCGCCGCGCTCTATGAGTTAATGTCCGAAGGCCGCCACTGGTTCTTCACGATGGAACTCGTGCGCGGCGTAACGTTCACACAATACGTGCGGCCAGACCTGGTGGACCGATTCGGAGAACCTTCCACAATCTCGCGCAACGCTGAGCGCGTAGCCTCTGAAGCGGACACAGTTGAATTTGATAGTTCCGGGCTGATCTACGATTCCGCTGAGTTTACATCCTCTGGCGAGGCTCCCCCGATCTCTTTTTATGAGTTGGACGAATCGCGCCTGCGTCTCGCTTTGCGTCAATTGGCGGAAGGGGTTCATCACCTGCACGAGTTAGGTAAGCTACATCGCGACATCAAACCGTCGAACGTGTTGGTCACTGGCGAAGGACGCGTCGTAATCCTCGATTTCGGCCTGGTCGAAGATGTCGAACCGGCAGCGCGTGATACGTTGCTGGTCGGCACGCCCGATTATATGTCGCCGGAACAAGGGGCTCAGCTTCCCATTTCACGCGCCAGCGATTGGTACAGCGTTGGTGTGATTTTGTACGAAGCGCTGACGGGACGATTGCCTTTTACCGGCAAATCTTTTGAGGTCGTTTTGCGCAAGCAGACGCGGCGACCCGTTCAGCCAAGAGAAATCAATCCGCGCGCGCCACAGAATCTCAGCGACCTGTGCATGAACCTGTTGCGCAGGAACCCGAAAAATCGTCCGCGCGGCCGTGACATTTTGCACGCCCTCACGGCGGCGCGCACTCCATTTTTTGTTCCCAGTGTTACAAAACGCCTACGCGAAAGCGCGTTCATCGGCCGCGAGCGCCAACTCTCAGAATTGCATGATGCCTTTCAATCAGTCCTGTCCGGCAAAGGCGTGTCCATCTATGTGCGCGGCGTCTCTGGGATGGGAAAGAGCACGCTGGTGCAAACGTTTCTCGATGAGCTGAAACAACAGCGTCAAGAAGCTTTGGTGCTCCAGGGCCGTTGCTACCAGCGCGAGTCTGTTCCTTACAAAGCGCTCGACGGCGTAGTGGATAGTCTGGCGCGGCGCCTTACGTCGATGCCGCGCGATCGTGTTCAGCCGATGATTCCGCGCAATGCGCCGGCGCTGGCGCGCGTGTTTCCGGTCATGCTGCAGGTTGACGCAATCTTCGACGAGCGTGCAGCGCATCGCGAATCTGCAGACCTGTTCACGCTGCGTCGTCACGCGTTCGGCGCGTTGCGGCAATTGCTGTTGGCTTTTGCGGTTCGGCAGCCGACGATCATTTGGATCGATGATCTGCAATGGGCGGATGCTGACAGTATTCGGTTGCTGGAAGACCTTGTGCGGCCGCCGGATTCGCCACCGCTGCTTTTGATCGCAAGTTTTCGTGCCGAAGACCTCGAGTCGAAACCTTTCCTCAAACACTTACTGCAAAACGCAGGCACACCGGCTTGCCGCGAGATCTCGCTTGACCCCCTGAGCGACACTGAAGCAGCAGAACTCTCGCTGTCCCTGCTACCTGGTGCGAAGCTCAACACCTCAGCCTTCGTCAATGACATTGTGCGCGAAGCTGCCGGCAATCCGTTTCTAATTGAACAGCTTTGCCACTACGCGTCGATTGGCGAGCGGCCGGGCGCGGCCGGAATCAGTCTCGCGACCATGCTGGAAGGGCGTATCGCGCAATTGCCGAAGGGTTCGCGCGCATTGCTGAATACGCTCGCCGTGGCGGCGCGACCGGTAAATCAGGATGTGGCTTTTGCCGTCTGCGAAATTGAACGCGACGATCTGCAAATCTTGAACGCGGTCCGGGCCGCGCAATTCGTGCGCAGTGGTGGCGCAGCGTACGCCATCGAGCTGTATCACGACCGCATCGCTGAAACGCTCAGTCAGTTGCTGTCCGATGATGAACGTCGTCACATTCATCGCCGGCTGGCGCAGACGATTGAAGCGCGCGGCTTTGACGATCCGGAATCGCTTTACGAAGACTATCTGGGCGCGGGCGAGAATTTGCGCGCCGCATTTCATGCCGAAGCCGCGGCGCGAAAAGCAACAAGCGCACTCGCTTTCGATCGTGCATCTCTCTATTTTCGCCGCGCCATTGAGTTGGCTGGCGCCGAGGCTGACGTCGTCGAGTTAAAGATTGCCCTCGGTGATGCGTTAGCTAACGCCGGCCGGCCCGCCGAAGCGGCCGCGGAATTTCTCGAGGCTGCCAAGTCAAGCGTGCCGCGGCGCGCCCTCGAACTTCAGCAACGCGCCGGCGCCCAATTGCTGATGGGAGGGCACGTAAAAGAAGGACTCGCGGTTTTCGAAAACGTCCTGGAAGCCGCCGGCTTCAAGTTGGCGAAAGGACCGCGTACGGCGTTGCTTGCGCTGCTGGTGCGCCGTGCGTGGATTTGGATGCGCGGTCTGGGATTTACTCCGCGCGAGGCTGACACGATCTCCGAAGCGGATCTCCATCGCATTGATATCTGCTGGTCCGTGGCCGCTGGTCTGGGCGTCGTCGACTTAATTCGGGGCGCCGAATTCCAAAGCCGCCACCTGTTGTTGGCCCTACGTGCGGGTGAAGCATATCGCGTGGCGCGCGCGATGGCATTTGAAACCGTCCAGACCGCCACGCGCGGTGGCCCGGCCATTACACGAGCACGCGAGCTGGCAGATCGAACAGAGGAGTTGGCCAGGCAATCAGGTAATCCACACGCGATTGGTCTCGCTATCTGGGCGCGCGGACTGAGTGCGTATTTGATTGGTCATTGGCGCGAAGCGGCAGAGTTGTGCGAGCGCTCGGCTGAAGTTTTGCGCGATCAGTGCAGGGGCGCGACGTGGGAACTGACGGTTGCAAATCGTTTCATGCTTACGTCGCTGATGTTTCTCGGCGAAATCACCGAGGTCGCGCGCCGTGTGCCACAGTTGTTGTCGCTCGCGCTTGAGCAGGGAAATCTGTTCGCCGCAACCGACCTGCGCACGCGGCTGAATCCGATTTGGCTGGCGGAAGACGATCCCGATCGTGCCCGCAACGAAGTGATCGCCGCGATGACGCAGTGGCCGCGCGAAGGATTTCATTTGCAGCATTACACGTCGCTTGTGGCATTGGCGCAGATTGAACTCTACACCGGTGATACAGAAGTCGCGTGGAAACATATTGAAGGACACGTCAAGCCTCTCGAACGATCTTTGCTTCTGCGAACACAGGGATTGAAGATCGACGTGCTGCACTTGCGCGCGCGCCTTGCACTGGCCAGCGCATACGGCCCGGTGCGCGAACAGCGGTTGAAAATTGCTGAGGATTGTGCCGATAAAATTGCGCGTGAAGACATGCCGTGGTCGAACCCGCTCGCAAAGATGACGTATGCCGCGCTCGCGAAGCAACGCGGAGACGCTGCAACGGCCGTCGCGTTCGCCCGTCAAGCATGCGAGGCTTTTGCAGCCGCCGATATGGCTCTGTATGCCGCCGCCGCGCGACGCCGGCTGGGAGAGTTGTTGGTCGGCGATGAAGGCCGTCAACTCATTAACGATTCTGAAGCGTGGATGACAAAGCAACAGATAAAGAATCCAGCGGCGGTCAGTAACATCATGGCTCCCGGTTTCTGAGCCAGTCGAAGCGCACGGTTGAACGGGAACTGATCATGGCGTAGGCTCTTCGCGCATCCATTTCCAAATGCAGCAATCGCTCCTCTCATCGCTGTTCGACTCGACCGAACGTCAGCCGCTTACGGTTTCAGAGCTGACGCTCAAGATTCGCGACGCGCTGGAAAAGTCATTCGCCACTGTTTGGGTCGAAGGCGAGATCTCAAACTTTCGGCAGCACTCCTCCGGCCACTGGTACTTCACCTTGAAGGACGAGTCGGCGCAATTGAAAGCCGCTTGTTATCGCAGCGCTAATCAACGGATTCGGTTTCGACTAGAAGACGGGTTGCAGGTGCGTGCGCGCGGCCGTCTGAGCGTTTACGAACAGCAGG
>JBKPPE010000128.1:0-4360 GCA_046733375.1 Acidobacteriota bacterium
CTGAATGATCACTTCACCGAGGATGAAGAGTTTGCTGTCAAAAAGCTGGTCGAAAGAAGGATGCACGAATCCGGCGACGCTGTTTTCGATGGGCGCCAGGATGCAGTCTGCTGATTGATCGTCGATTGCCTGAAAGAGCGATTCGAAAGTCGCCCGCGGTACTAGTGTGATCTGCTCGCCCAGCAGCTTAACCGCGGCTTCTTCGCTGAAAGCCCCTGGCGCCCCCTGAAATGCCACGCGCAGATGCTCGCGAGCAATGTCGAGTTCGATCGATTGGTCGCGCGGCGATTCCGCATTGCGGCTCTGAATCCGGCGTGACTCATGAATCACAGCGCGGAACAATTCGACAACGGCCCGATCGTCGAGTGGGCCTTCGTTTGCCGCACACATCCTTTCGATCACCTCGCGCTCGCGCGTGTGATCGCAAAGCGATAGGCCGCTGGCCATCTTCGATTCACCGATTTTCGCAGCCACCCGCGCGCGGCGATTCAGCAAACGCAACAACTCCTCGTCAAGCGCATTGATTTCATTTCGCCAATCCTCGATCGCCATGCCAGGACCTCTTGATGTTGTTCGCGTAGCTTCTAAACAAAAAAACCAGCCGCAATCTCCGTTCGGGGTTTGCGGCTGGTTCGGTTAAGTGCGCTGCTTACGGTTTCTAATGGCCTCGAAATCCACGCGCGCCCCTCGCCAGCCTGCCTCCCCCGTAAGAGAAGCAGCAGGTAAAAGCGAAATGGGTAAATTGTTTTGCGCGCATGACTCTTAACTCCAATTGACTATACGAGTGCAGTCAAAACTGTGTCAACGCTGGCGAGTGCCCAAATTTGTAACGCAAACTGTTAGTTTGCGATAAATGGGTGACTTTATCAGGCGCAGCAAACTAACAGTTTGCGTTACAAAAAAATTAGGCCACTACCCAAGGTCGGTTTGACTAGTTTGCATCCTATTGTCCAAATCTGGACGCACTCAACGTCACGTCCGCCTTGGCCCAGGCTTTCTTGAAGCGAGCTTCCACTAACGCGGCGTCGTCATTCTTGTTCTGCGCTTTCAAAGCCTGCATCAAGCCGTACAAAGCCCAGCCGCTCTCTTTGTTTCGGCGCAGGTCTTCCCAGTAAACCGTTTCCGCTTCGGCCGGACGTCCCGCCGCCAACAGAATAGCCCCCAGTGAAAGCCTTGGCGGGTAGTGAAACTCCGCCGGTTCGGTGTAAACCAGGGCGTCTTCCAAACGCACCGCGCGTTCAAGATGGAGAATCGCCGAGTCGTAATTCTTCTTTGCAGCATCAATCTCGCCGCGAAGAACTTCTTGTGCGATTGTCAAAATCGCGCGCGCGGTGTTCGGCGAGAACAACGGACCGTCCAGTGACTTGTCCGGCATGATCTCGTTGAGCTTAGCGAATTCTTTTTCAGCCTCTTCTGTCTGTCCTTTACCGAGGAAGGCCCTGCCGCGCGCGTAATGCCACTGACCGAGAAGATAAGCGCTCACCGCCGGCGGCTCAGGTTCGCCCAGCATCTCGTCCCAATGTCCGAATCGCGTCAGCGCGTAGTAAGGCACCACGCGAAAACCCGCGAGTAGCGGAACAGCCTTCAAAGTGTCATCGTCAACACGCGAAGCTGCTTTGCGCGCCGCTTCAATCGCTATCTTGCTGGCACCTTCTGCGGTGGCCGCGAACCAGAGGAAATGCAGGTTGTGCGGATAGTAGGCCATCGGATAAAGGCCCTGCGCGCGGCATTGCGAGATGTAATCTTCGTCAGCGGCGATTGCCATCACGTTGCTCTTCTCCGCATCGGCATAGCGGCCCACGCGCTGATAAATATGCGCCGGCATGTGGACCATGTGTCCCGCAGCCGGCATCAGCGTGAGCAGACGATCCGCGGCAGATTCAGCTTTGTCTGCCTGGAACGCTTCCATCAGGTGAATGTAAAGGTGCAGCGCGCCGGGATGATTAGGATTCTTCGCGATTACTTTTTCGGTGAGTGCGACAATCTCAGACGTGCGATCGTAAGGCGTGCCGTCGCGCGTCCAGTAACCCCAAGGCCGCAGATCCATGACTGACTCGACGTACAGCATCGAGATGTCATCGTCATCCGGAAACTGCAAATGCACTTTACGCATCGCGTCGGCGTAAGCGACATCGTTCGCACGACGGTCTTCATGACGGCCGTTGTAACGGAACTTCAAAGCATCGATCAAGGCTTGCTCGCGTGGCGATGCGTTCGCTCGCAACGCATCCGCCTTCTTGATTGCGTCGAGCGCCGGTGCCTCACTGTCCGGCCCCATTGGCGCGTTAATGTTTGGGCCGAGCGCCAGCGCCTGACCCCAAAACGCGATTGCGAGGGTCGGATCGAGGCGCGCTGCCTCGCGATACGCACGTCCCGCCTCGGCGTGATTGAACGCGTACGAAAGATTCAGCCCCTGATTCATAAAGAGCTGTGCCTGCGCATTTTTTGTGGAGACCGGAAATTTATGACTCCCGAGCTTCTGCAAACGTGGCGCAACCGCACCCGTCGGCGAGACGCCCTGCTGTGCCGGCTCTTTGTAATGCACGTGATTCGGCAGGTTCTGTTCTTGAGCGAACACAGCTAGTTGAACTCCGCTCATGACTAACGCAGCAGTGATAAGTGACTTTAGTACTCGCATCGTGTTTCCTCTCTGGGGCGATTGTGAACAGGGGGAAGGGGGAATTCTATGCGAGCCGGAAAAATCCGACAAGGTTTTTGCTGACGGTGAGAAGCCAGGGAAAACCAGCTAAGTAAGAAAATCTTCGCGAATCGGCGTGAAAATATCGATGAGCACAACTTCTTCCTCCATCATCGTGGCGCCGTGCCGGCAGCCGGAAGGGAAGTGAAGGACGTCTCCGGGCAGAGCGATTCGTTCCTGGCCTTCAACAAAGAAGCGAACGCGGCCCTGCACGACGATCGACATCTGTTCGTGGCGATGCGAGTGTTCTGGTGTGACGAGGTTTGGTGCAAAACGAAAGCGACAGATCATTAGGTTGGCGCCCACGACCATTTGCCGCTCGATACCTTCCGAGGGACGCTCAACCGGAATGGTGGACCAGTTCATATGCTGCCACGAGGCATCGCTAAGCTTCGTTTGAGTTGAGGACATGTCGAGTTATTTTCCGGCGACTGCTTCGAGTCCTGAGCCTCCCGCAGCGAATTCGGGCTGAACATTCACGACGCCGTATTTGCGATCTTCGCCTTCACGAATCGCCGCCATCATCCAAAGAAAGTTGATTTGCGTTCCGGGCGCCGCGACGTTCGGATGATAGCCCTGTGGCATCAGCACGACGTCACCCTCACGAACGACTTGGACGAGTTCGGGCTTCTCGGGATTGGTGTAAACGAACTGGACGCCGAAGGCGGGCGCAGGCATGTCGATGAAAAGGTAAGCTTCTTCCAACATCGCGGCATGTTCGTGTGGCGGCCACGAAGTCCAATTGCCGGGCGTCGAAAAGGTCACGCCCGCCATGATGCGGCCGGCGTCTACATTTGCGCCGATCAGAACGTTGAGATCCCGTTCCGCCGGAGGTTTGCCGGCGATCATGTGAAGCTTTGGATTCGCGCGCACGTCCCGGTACGAGACGAATTTGATCGGGTACTTTTGTGAGACCGGCGCTGAGATTTCGGCGAGGTCACAACCGTGGTCGCCAGACGCAACTTCAATCTCTGAGTCGCGCGGAATATACACAGCGTCGTACTGCGACAGTTGGAATGTTTCGCCGTCCGTGGAAACCTTAGCCTCGCCTCTCAGGCAGACTAAACCAGTTTCGTGATCATTATTTTGGAAACGTACAGGAACTTCAGCCGCGCCGATCGTGATCCGGCCGTAATTCAAAAACCGTGCGGAAGTTTTGCCGGGCGTGACGCTTAACCGCCGCCCGGAGCCTTTGTCCGTCGCCGGAACAAAACAGGTTTCTTCGTTAATCGGAAAAAGTTTGATTGCCTCAGTTGCCATTGTTAAAAATTAAAGCGAGACCGTTTGTTCGGCCCAAAACTGAAACTCGCGATGTTTGTGTTCTTCCGCTCTGGCCGCCACCTCGCCGCTGGCCACGCGGCGGAGATGTTCGAAAACGCGGGCGCCGACTTCATCGATAGTTTCAGTTCCGTCAATCACTCCGCCTGCCGATAAATCAATGTCGCGCGACATCCGGTCAAATGTCGCCGTGTTCGAAGAGAGTTTGATGACAGGCGCGATTGCATTCCCGATCGTTGTGCCACGTCCGGTCGTAAAGACGATTACGGTCGCGCCGGCCGCGACCAATCCGGGCGTTGATTCCTGATCGTAACCGGGGCCCTGCATCAAGTTCAGACCGCGCACCTTTGCGGTTTCGGCGTATTCAACAACGCCTTCGACGCG
>JBKPPE010000129.1:0-6091 GCA_046733375.1 Acidobacteriota bacterium
CCGCATGGGAGGTGGGGTTAAGCGGATCGCCAACCTCTCCCCCTAACCCCCTCTCCGCTTGCCGAGAGCGGGAACCTTCGCCCTGATCCATGGAGATGAACCACTGCGGCGTCGCGCGAAAGATCACGGGGTTCTTGCAGCGCCAACAGTGCGGATAGCGATGGTCGTACTGTTCGGTGAAGAGCAGCACGCCGCGCTCTTGCATGAATTCGACGATCTTCGAATTCGCCTCGAACACAGTCAGCCCCGCGAAGTGGTCGACTTCCGAAGTAAATCTGCCGGCGTTATCAACCGGACAGTAAATGTCGAGGCCGTACTTCTTCCCGATGACGAAGTCGTCGTGCCCATGCCCCGGCGCGGTGTGCACCAAGCCAGTGCCCGCTTTGCTCGTCGCAGATTTTTCGCGCGCGTCCTTTACGTCCAATTCAACTTCGGCATCAGCCTCGCCGCCCAGCGTCACGTGTTCGCCGACCATGAAGAGCGATGGCCGATCAATCCACGGATGTTTCGCTTCAAGTCGATCGAGTTTAGAGCCGGAAAACCGCGCGAGAACTTTTGGCTCGACGAGATTGCACTGTTTCGCGACGACCTCGACTAATTCCGCGGCGACAATGTAGACCTCTCCTCCACTTTCAACCGCAACGTAATCAAAATCCGGATGCACGGCGATGCCCAGATTCGCCGGCAATGTCCAGGGCGTCGTCGTCCAAATCAACGCAAAGACTTTCTTTCCTGCCAATGCCGGATCTAGCTGCGCCGGATCGCTCTTGATGGGAAACTTCACATAGACCGAAGGGCTCGTGTGCTGGTGATATTCGACTTCGGCTTCAGCCAGCGCCGTTTGATCGTGAATGCACCAATAGACCGGGCGCGCGCCTTTGTAGACGAAGCCACGTTCGACGAAACGCGCAAACAGGCGCGCGGTCTCGGCCTCGTAGTGGTCCGACATTGTGATGTATGGGTTTTCCCATTCACCTAAGATCCCGAGGCGCTGGAAATCCCGCGTCTGTCGCTTCAGGGCATTTGCGGCGAACTCACGACACGCGCGACGAATACTCAGCGGCGGCATGTCTTTCTTTTTCTCGCCGAGTTTGCGCTCGACGTGCAGCTCAATCGGCAGACCGTGACAGTCATAGCCGGGGACGTAGGGCGCGTCGTAGCCCAGCATCGTGCGCGATTTAATAATGAAATCTTTCAGGATTTTATTGAGCGCAGTGCCGAGGTGAATGTCGGCGTTTGCGTACGGCGGTCCGTCATGCAGGATGAATTTCTCCGCGCCCGCGCGAGCTTCGCGAATCATCTGGTAGAGATTCATGTCGGCCCATTTTTTCAGGCGCGCGGGCTCTGTCTGCGGCAGATTAGCCTTCTGCCCGAAGTTCGTCTTCGGCAGATTGACCGTCTTTTTTAGGTCGAGTGTTGCTTCTTCAGTCGCCATAAACGTCCGTTTATCAAAAGGGAAATACTAACAGGACTAAGTGGTCAGTACCACCCGCGTAAGCGGGTGGGTCATACATTCAAGTTGACCTTTAACCCATCTGCTTACGCAGATGGTACTGACTTCAGGTTCACTAAAAACAAAAAGCCCGAACCACGTTCCTTTTGAGACGATGGTCCGGGCTTCCGTAGCCTGGCGATGTTTGTCGTGTCAGCCGATAAACATCTCCTCGTCTCCGTAACTGCGGTCAATTGTAGTGGGCGACGGCGCGACCAGAACTTCCAAGCCGCGACGCACGCCCGCGAGTATGGCCGCCAATTCACGTGCCGGCTCAATCACTTTGCGTTGAAGGAATTCAGTCGTCGTCGCCACGCGATCGTGTGTCGTATCGATGGCGCGGCTAACTAGTTCGACTTTCTCCTTCGCCATTTCTGCTGTGTCATCAACCAGCACCGTGAGGCCACGCACCTCTTCTTTGATCAGCGCGGCCGATTCCGACAGGTGCATCGTGGCGGTTGAAAGATGGCCCGACATCACATTCACTTGTTCCGCAATCTGCCGGCCCTGCTCAGCAATCTTCTGGCCCTGTTCGCTCAACGCATTGGCGCGAACGATTAGCGGATCGAGTTTTTGTTCAACTCGATTCACCGTGTTCACGGCGCGTTTGACGAACACAGCGATCGCGATCATCGCGGCGGCAATCACGATAAAAGACACCGCGATGATCGCAGTGATGATTACCAGCCAGAAGAGGGGATCGTTCGCGTTCATACGTTACATCGACTTCTCAGGCGTGTAAGTCGGCGCCGCTTCCGTGCGTCCCGATAGTTCTGTCTTGCGCTTCTCTTCGATGTAGGCCTTCTTGCCTGCTTCGACGGCGGCTGAGATTGAGCCTGCCTGCGACGAAACCGTATCCTTGGTCTTGGCTACGACTTCACCGGCCTTGGCGCTGGCGGTGTCATACAAATCGGCGGCGCGTTCGCGCGTCGCTTCGTAGTACTCGCCGGCAGTTTCGCGGGCGGTGTCATACAGCTCGCCCGCCTTCTGGCGCGTCGTGTCATAGTACTCACCGGCCTTTGCGCCGATTTGCTGGGCAGCTTCTTTCGAACGGTCGATGCCTTTGCGCGTGGCATCCGCGATGTCGCTGCGCAGTTCTTCACCCGACTTCGGCGCAAACAACAAAGCGAGCACTGCGCCGATACCGGCACCCACCAGAAAATAAGTTAATCGCGTCGAAATACTATCCCCGTAATCCCGATCGTCTCCCATAGCCGTAATCCTTTCTGGAGAGGCGAATCCCTGCGGAAATCCGCCTGTAATTTTCAATTTGTCCTGGATGATAACTGCTTCGGACTATAACAAAAGGCCGGGGGGCAGGCAAGGCAGTTACTAAACGCATTTCTGCCGAAGCTGCTAAGAAAGTGTCAAGACGCTTAGTCGAGTGCGCGACTCTTAAACTTACGCAGTCCGAACCAGGTGAAAAATATGGAAAAGCCGATCAGCGCTGCATAAATCGCCGGCATGGACATGTGCGGCATGTTCGGCGTTAGCGCGAGACGAAAGCCTTCGTTTGCATAGACCAGCGGATTGATTAGCACGGCGTATTGAAACCACGGAATTACGTGCAGCGTGGCCCATGGATAATATGCGCAGCCGAAAAAGATCATTGGCGCCAGCAGCAAGGTAAACAGCAGAGAGATTTGCTGTGGCGGAACAATCGTTCCCATCACCATTCCGAAAGCTGCGAACAGCCAACTGCTTAATAGCGCGATCAGCACGAAGTGGATGCTGTCGATCCAGCTTAGATGGATCTGCACGCGCATCATCAACCACGCGAGCGGCATCACGACAATGCCGGCGATGACTGCCTGAACCACGCCCACGATAATCTTTTCCAATCCGACGCCGGCGATGCTGATCGGCGCGAGCAAGCGATCTTCGATCTCTTTGCTCCAGCCGAAATCGATTACCAACGGTAACGAAACGGCCTGCATGCTCGAAAGAGTCATGCTGAGCCCTAGGATTCCCGGCAGCAGCATGTCGGTGTAGCCCTTTTGGATGATGCCCATCCGCGGCATCACGAATCCGAAGATGAACGTGAACATCAAAGGATTCAGCGCGACGCGCAGCAAAAATGAAATCAACTCACGCCGCGCGACGCGCAGGTCACGATGGAGAAGGGCGATAAAGGTCGTCATGGCGTTTCTGATTTTAGATTGCCGATTACCGATTGGAGCAACTCATTGGGTTCGTGTAGTGCTCAATCAGAAATTGACAATCGGCAATCTAAAATCGGCAATCTCCTTCACTCTCTCAAACTTCTTCCGGTCAAATGCAAAAACAGATTCTCCAGGCTTGGTTCGGCGACGTGAGCATCGGTAATCATCACATTCCGATCGGCCGCCAGCCGCATCGCGCCGGCTAACAGCCCTTCGGCGTGATCCGCATAGATGCGCACGCGCTGGTCATCAGGTTTTACTTCGACCACCCCAGACATGGTTTGCAACGAAGTCACAAAACCAGCGGGCACTTCGCCACGAACTTGCAGCTCGACCAGGTAGCCGCCGGGCACGCTCCGCTTTAACTGTGCGGGCGAATCGAGCGCCAAAACCTTGCCGTGATCGACAATCGCGGCGCGCTGGCAAAGCTGATCGGCCTCTTCCATGTAGTGGGTTGTCAGCAGGATCGTGAGCCCTTTTTGATTCAACTCAATAAGTAAGTCCCAGAGCATGCGGCGCGACTGCGGATCCAAACCAGTCGTCGGCTCATCCAGAAAAAGAATCGCCGGATTGTGCATTAAGGCGCGCGCAATTTTTAGGCGCTGCACCATGCCACCCGAAAAGCCGTTAACTTTTTCGCCGGCGCGCTCAGTCAACTCGAACCGCTTGAGCAAGCCGTCGGCGTTTTGCTCGCGCTCTTGTTTGGAAACACCAAAATATTCGGCGTGGAAGACCAGAATCTCTTTGGCCGTCAAACTGCGATCGAGGTTGTTGACCTGCGGCACGACGCCGATGCGGTGCTTCACCGCGACCGGATCTTGCGCCACGTCGACACCTTCGATCCTGGCAACTCCGCCGGTCGGCACGACCCGAGTCGTAAGAATTCCGATCGTGGTTGTTTTGCCGGCGCCGTTCGGACCAAGCAGGCCGAAGAATTCACCACGCGGAACTTCGAACGAAATTCCATCGAGCGCTTTGACCTCGATCCCCTTGCGCCCCTTCGGTCGATAAGTCTTTTTCAGGTCTTCGACTGCGATTACGGTTTCCATGACTTTGTGGCACAGACTTTAGTCTGTGAGTATGCGAACACGACTGAAGGCTGTGCCACTCTACATTGCGAACTGAAAATGCGTCGCAATGTACCACCAAATCGAAATTGTCAAAACGATCGACCCCACAAAGAGCGTCGCGACGACCCCCACAATCACCGCAACGAATATCCAGTCGCTGGTGCGTCCGCGTTTTGCCTGCTCGCCCGAGACGGTCGCGCGTTCACGCAGTAGGTGCAGATTACGGACATTCGGTTTCCACCAAACAGCGAACAGATAGCCGAAGAAAGGAATCAGCCCGACGATGAAATAAATCGCAATCGTCATTCCCATCCGCAGCAGAGTGATCTTCGGCACGCGATAGCGGACAGCAGAAACCAGAATGTAGAACGCGACGATCGTGGTGATGATGTCGCCGAACTCCGGAATCAGATCGATAATGGCATTCAGACCGAAGCGCCAACCAAGCACAGGAATACGGAACTGGTTGTCCATGATCTGGGTAAGGACTTCCAGCTCGCGCTCGATCTGAACTGTTGTGGGTTTTAAGACACGCTCGCGGCCAACTGCTTCGAGATCTTGAGATTTCATTTCGTACTTAGTACTTCGTGTTTTGTACTTTGACTTGCGGTCTGAGTGAATGTTCACACGGCAAAGAGCAAATTACAAAGATCAAATAACAAAGCACCAAGTACAAAGTACGTCTTATCTAATGCGCGTCATTTGTTGCCAAAAGAATTTGCCAACGCGCGAAAAGACGTTGCGGCCATTCTTCGAATCACGAGTCGGCAACCCGAGTTCTGCAGCCAGCTTAGGATCGGGCGGCGCGATGTCTTCGTCGCCATGCTTCGCTAACAGCCAACGATCAAAAGTGCGGCTGACTAAGCGTCGCTCGGCGACGGATGCGCTGGCCGCGAACGCGCTGCGCAAGTCATCGAGGTCGGCAATCTCGAATTGGTTGACGTCGTAGTAGCTGCGTAAGGCCGCGAAAAACTTTTCGTTTCCCAGGAGTTTCCGCAGCGCTTCAAACATTAACGCACCTTTGCCGGTGACAATGGCTGAGTATTGAAACGTGTTGCGGTAAGACTTTGCCGGAAGATCCGCTTCCAAATCCTCACCACCGAAGGTGCGATAAAGCTTGTAGACGCCACGAAGTTGCTCATCCAAAGCGATGTCAGCTTTTTGCTCTCCGTACATCTCGCGGTAATAAACGAGCGCAGACCAATTCGCCAATGATTCATCCAGGACGGGTTCACGTACTGGATCGCTGCCGACCGTCGCACCCCACCATTGATGCGCGACGACGTGCGCCACGGTCCATTCCAAACTCTCTTCGACCGAAGCTCGTTGTTCGCGAATGATGTCAGGCATGCTGCTAACGGCAGGCG
>JBKPPE010000130.1:0-5104 GCA_046733375.1 Acidobacteriota bacterium
GGTTGATGAAAAACAGGCGCGAACTGCCTCTGGTCGTCTGGTAAAGTTCAATTTCGATCCTTCCGATCGTCAGCAGATTTCCATGACGCAGCGGAATGGAAAGAATGCGCCGATTCAGGGTACCAGCGCGGACATCCTCAAGCGCGCGCTGAGACTCTTAAACGACGAGCTGCGCAGTACGTCAGGCAAAATCGTGAACATCATCCATGACGAAATCGTTGTCGAAGTTGACGAAGCGGAAGCCGACACGGTGGCAGCGAAGGTCGAATGCGCCATGTGCGCCGCCGGCGAAGAATACCTGCATGATGTGCCCGTGAGAGTCGAATCGCAGATCGCGTGTGAATGGACGAAGTAGAGGAGTGCAGGCATCTTTGCCTGCGCTTCACCGGCATCCGTGCCGGTGTTTTTAAAAGACGCGGGCAAGATGCCCGCGACCCGCACGCAGGATGCGTGCGCTCCGAAGAAGCCTGTCATACAAACTCGTCGCCCGGAGCGACTAATTCAATGAAACACGGCGCTATCCCGTGAACACTGACCGGATGGACATCGCGGAGTTGAAGGAGGAGCTCGAAAAGCTCCACAGCGCCAGTTTCGGCTGGGCATTAAGTTGCTGCCGTCGCGACAGGTCGGAAGCCGAAGAAGTTCTGCAGACCGTCTATTTGAAAATCTTGGAAGGCAAGGCGCGCTACCGCGGTGAGTCCGGTTTGAAGACGTGGCTATTCGCCGTGATTCGGAAGACGGCGATCAGTGAGTATCGAAAGAAGCTGGTGCGCAATCTGGTTTTCCTTGGCAGCTCAGAGAAGCACGAAGACCGCGCCAATTCCGCGGATGGGCCAACGAAGCTATTTGAAAGATCGGAGTTGCAAAAGCAGTTTCGACTCGCGCTCACGAAACTGCCGGCACGACAGCGAGAAGCGCTGCACCTGGTCTTTTACGAAGATTTGAGTTTGAGCGAAGCCGCGAATGTGATGGGCATTTCAGTCGGCAGCGCGCGGCAACATTACGAACGCGGCAAGAAACATTTGCGCGAGTGGTTAAGCCACACCGAAACGGAAAATGGAATTGTCTGGCGAAGAAAAGAAACTCCAAGCGCTGTTTAGCGAACTGAAAACAGCGGACGAAGGAACCACGCCGCAGTTCGCGAGGGTTTGGAATCGCGCGCAGGTTGCGCCGCGCAAAACCCGCCTGCTCAATCCGGCGTTTGTCGCGGCAACGCTGTTGCTGGTCTTCGGCGTTGTGGCGCTTGCTGTTTGGTCGCGCTATTCGCGCGTCACGCCTGCGCCGCAACCAATGATCGCGCATACGCCGTCGAGCCCGGCAACAACAACCATAGCCGAAGCGCCACCGGCGGCGACGAAAGAAACGCCAGGGCTGAAGCCGAATAAGACGGCGCTCGCGTCGCATAGAAACCGCGTAGCAACTCAGCGCAATGCAATGCTCGCGGTCGCGAACCGCAAACTGGAAAAGGACGCGAAGACGATTGCGAATTGGACTTCGCCTACGAGTGCCTTGCTTGAATCGCCCAGCGACGAAATCTTCGGTTCTTTGCCGGAATTGAATCAGAGCGCGACGCAACTGAAATCATTTTTGCCGAGTCGCCCGAATTAAGAATCGTAGAACAGGCTGCCAGCCTGTTCTCTTCAAATTAGGCCGGCAATACCTGGTGCCTGTTCCCCAGAGGAGACGATTTATGAAGAAGATAATTGGTCTAACCCTAATGACGATCGCCGTCAGCCTGCTGGCCTTTGGCCCGGCTTCCGCGCAACAGCCGCAACCCGATCAACCGCAACAACCGCGGATGCCGCCACCCCCGCCACCGGATATGCTCAACAACTCAGTCTTTCCGCCGGACGTGATTATGGAGCATCAGCGTGAGCTCGGTCTGACCGACCAGCAGAAAGCGTTCATGCGCGGTGAGATCAATAAGACTTCGACTGTTTTTAATGATCTGCAATGGCAATTACAAGACGCGATGGAAGCGCTGCGCGACACGATGAAGGCCGACCAAGTCAACGAGCAGCTGGCGCTGGCGCAACTCGACAAGGTGCTGGATGCCGAACGGGAGATTAAGAAGCTGCACATGGCGCTGGCGATCCGGATCAAAAATAATCTGACGGCAGAGCAGGTGCAGAAACTCATGAATCTGAACCGACACGGCGAAGGTCGTGGATTCGGACAAGGTCAGGGCGGAGGTCCAGGCGGTCCCGGTGCACCTGACGGACCACGGCGACCGGGTGGCCCGACCCCGGGACCCGGCGCTCCGGGCAAGCCCCGGCGACCGATTGAGTTCGAGTTCTAGCTCGCAGCAGTCTGGCCCCTTTCAGCCAACGCCCGCGATGACGACCCTGCGTTATCGCGGGCGATTTCTTTCCGCGTTCTCAACCTTCAAGTCAACATTCGGAAACAACTTCGCGAGCCGAGCGTTTTGATAATTCGCGCGACGGTGCGTCCTGACGTGCGCACTTCCGAACTGGTATACTCGCGACCCGATGGCCGAATTTGTTTGTCGTTTAGGAACGCCTGCCGGCGAAATAGTCACGCGGACAATTGAAGCGTCTGCGGTGCACGACGCACGCGCGCGCCTCGAGCGCGAAGGCTTCAAAGTCTTTAACATCACACCGCCAAAAGCCGAAGGCCTTACTGCATTCACGAAAGCGACCGGTGGCAGCAGTCGCGGCGCGAAGGTCAAAGCCAACGACTTTTTGCTGTTCAATCAACAGTTGGCGGCGTTGCTCCGGGCCGGCATTCCGATTCTGCAGGCGATCTCGATGTTACGGCGCCGCGCGACTTCCGTGCGGCTGCGCGCGGTACTCGAAAGCGTCGAAGAAGCCATCCGTGGTGGCGCCGCATTATCGCAAGCGTTCGCCGCGCAAGGCGCGATCTTTCCGCGGATTTACACGGCGTCGATTCTCGCCGGCGAACGATCGGGCGCCCTCGACGAAGTGCTGTCGCGCTACGTCACTTACATGAGGCGCTCGGTGGCGCTGCGCCGAAAGATCCGCGGCGCGTTGGCGTACCCGATGTTTCTTTTGATTGCTTCACTGGGCATGGTTCTATTTCTCACGATTTATGTCGTGCCGCGGATGTCAGACCTTTTCAAAGGCTTCGGCAACAAGCTGCCGTTTGTTACGCAAGTAGTTCTGGGAATTTCTGATCGACTGACCGGAAATATTTTCTGGCTCGCGCCCCTTCTAATTGTGATCGCCTTCGGCATTGCGATTTGGTCGCGCACAGTGGCCGGCCGGCTGACACTTGATCGTTTGAAGTTGAGAATTCCAATCGCCGGCAAACTTTTGGTGCAATTGTCCGTCGCCCAAGTCTCGCGTTCCCTCGCCACGCTGCTCGCCGGCGGCATCACGCTGGTCGAATCGTGGGAGATCGCGGCTGAGTCGATCACGAACCTCGAGCTGCGACGACGCAGCTCGGCGATTCTGCCTCTGATTCGTGAAGGGCGTTCGTTCACCGAAAGTCTGGAAGCGGCCAATTGGCTGCCCGCTCTCGCGATCGACATGATTGGAATCGGTGAACGATCGGGCAGCTTGCGCGAGATGCTTGACGAGGTCGCGACGTTCTATGATGCGGAAGGTGAAGTTAAATTAGAGCAGTTGACGACCACTCTGGAGCCTGCGATCCTTGTGGTGATGGGCGGCATCGTAGTGGTGATCCTGCTGGCGATTTACCTCCCGATCATCGAATCGATTTCCGGCGGACCAATGATGAACCGGTAAGAACATGAAGCAATTCTCTGACGATCAAATCGACAAGCCCGTGAGCGACGCCGTCGCGAGCGGTGCCAACGGTGAGAGCGACCTGCCCCAAACGGCGGAACCTCCTGAAGTTCGTCAGGCGAAAGATCTCGCGGTCCGTTATCGTCTGCCGTTCGTGAACCTTTTGCCGCAGGATGGCGAGTCGCCCATCGACTATTCGTTGCTCAATGAAATCCCGGTCGACTTGATGCTGCGCAATCAGTTCGTGCCGCTGCGCCGCGAGAACGGTAAGTTGCACATCGCCATGGCCGATCCAACGGACCTCGATCGGCTCGACGATCTCGCCAGCGCTTTGCGTGCGCGCCTCGTGCCATACGTCGCGACCGCCGGAGCAATCGACGTCGTACTCCGCAAAGGCGATGCGACGCAGCGCGTTTTGCAGGAAGCCGCGTCAGGCTTTCGCATTTCGCTGGTGCGCGAGACTGAACAGGGCGAAGAGGTTCTCGACCTCGACCGGCTCGCGACCGACAGCGAGATGTCGCCGATTATCAAGCTAGTCGACACGATTATCTTCAACGCGATGGAATCGCGCGCTTCCGACATTCACATCGAAACGCGCGACACGGAAGTCCAGGTCAAGTACCGCATCGACGGCGCGCTTTATCAAAAGGTTGATCCGATCGATCTGACGTTTCACCAAACGTTAATTTCGCGTATCAAGGTTATGTCGGAACTCGACATCGCCGAACGCCGCGTGCCGCAGGATGGGCGCTTTCGCGTTCGCTACAAAGGACGCAACGTCGATTTTCGTGTTTCGATCATGCCGACCGTGCACGGCGAAGACGCGGTCATTCGTATTCTCGACAAAGAACAGATTAATGAATCGTTCAAGAACCTCGACCTTAACGTTGTCGGCTTCGATCCGGAAGACCTCCGAAAGTTTCGTCGCTACATCGCTGAACCTTACGGGATGGTACTGGTGACCGGCCCGACCGGCTCAGGAAAGACGACGACGCTTTATGCCGCGCTCAACGAAATCCGGAACGAAGAAGACAAGATCATCACGATCGAAGACCCGGTCGAGTATCAGCTCCATGGCATCACGCAGATTCCGGTCAATGAAAAGAAGGGGCTAACATTCGCGCGCGGCCTGCGTTCGATTCTGCGTCACGACCCCGACAAAATAATGGTCGGCGAAATCCGCGACGAAGAGACTGCGCAGATCGCCATCCAGTCAGCGCTGACCGGCCACCTCGTCTTTACCACCGTGCACGCGAACAACGTGATCGACGTGATCGGCCGGTTCCTGAACATGGGCGTCGAGCCGTATAACTTTGTTTCATCTTTGAACTGCGTGCTGGCACAGCGCCTGGTGCGCGTTCTATGCACCTTCTGCC
>JBKPPE010000131.1:0-3265 GCA_046733375.1 Acidobacteriota bacterium
GCGGCGCCGCGCTGCACACGTTGAACGCAAGGCAGTTTCGCGAACCCAAGAGCAGCAGCCAATACCTTTAAATCATAGTCTGGATCGCAGGAGCGCCGTTGTAAGAGGGGCGGTGGATACCGGATGCGGGCGAAATCATACGGGCTGTCACTGGATAAGTTCGCGCAAGAATGCAGAACAGGCTGCCAGCCTGTTCCGCTAGTTACTGAACAGGCCAGCGGCCTGTTCTAAGAGGAGAAACGAATGAGAAAGATTGGTTTGTTTTTGATGTCAGTTGTCGCGGTAATGCTGGCGGCGATGACGACTTTCGCGCAACCCGCCAACGACGCCGCGGCGGCCGCCACGGCAAGTGCCAGCGGCACTAAAGCAATCGCCGCGGGCGTTGGCTTTGCAATCGCGGTATTTGGCGGCGCGCTTGGCCAGTCGAAGATTGGTGCGGCGGCTTGCGAAGGCGCAGCGCGCAATCCGGGTGCGGCCGGACGTATTCAGACGATGATGATTCTTGGTCTGGCGCTGATCGAATCACTCGTGCTGTTTGCGCTGCTAATTGTTTTCGTAAAAGTCTAACGACGCAGTCACATCGATTAATCGAGAGCGAGCGGAGCTTTTGCGGCCGCTCGCTTTTGTTTTTTTGGTTAGCACGCGCGCTCTGGTTTTAACTCCGTGTCTCTGTGCGTGCTCTGTGCCCCTGTGGTGAAGTACTTTCGCAGGCTTTCACCACAGAGACACGGAGGTTTCAGGGAGAACAGAGAACTTCCGAAACCATGGGCGCCATCTGTGCTCGTCACCCTCGCATCTGATACGCTGAAACTTCTCCCACCCGCAACCAAATGAAAGTTTGTCCCGTTTGCAACCGAAAATATCCTGACTCGATGACGCTGTGCTCAGCCGAAGCGGCGGTCTTGCAGCGACTCGAGGATCCCCTCATCGGCCAGACACTTGCCGGCAAATACAAGATCGGCAATTTGATGAAACAGGGAGGGATGGGCGCGGTCTATCGCGGTAAGCACGTGCTGATGGACAAGACTGTCGCGATTAAAGTTTTGAAGCCATCGCTCGCCGGCGACGATGCAGTCGTCGCGCGCTTCTCGCGAGAAGCAAAGGCCGCTTCGAAGATCTCGCATCCTCACGCTGTCAGCGTCACGGACTTTGGCGAAGCGGAGAACGGTACCGTTTTCCTTGTGATGGAATACCTCGACGGCCGGACTTTGAAGGAAGTAATTGCGTCAGAAGGACCGCTCAAGCTTGAGCGCGCAGTCAACATTGTCCGCCAGGTGGCCGGAGCTTTGGACGCCGCGCACGCGCAGGGCGTGATTCATCGCGACCTGAAATGCGAAAACATCATGCTCGTGCGTCACGACGGCGATGAATGGTCGAAAGTCCTCGATTTCGGCATTGCGAAAATTCTACAGCCACACGGCAAAGGCGAGTCTGACATTACGCATGCCAATCTCGTCGTCGGAACTCCGCAGTACATGTCACCGGAGCAGTGCTCGCAGTCGGGCGCGCTGGACGCGCGCTCTGACGTCTATTCGCTGGGAATCATTCTGTACGAGATGCTGGCCGGACGCGCGCCATTCGCGGGTGAGTCGCCGACCGTAATCATGATGAAACAGGTGCAGGATCCGGCGCCTTCCATCTTGTCTGCGCGGCCAGACCTTCCGGAAGCGGTCAACGGCGTAATCAAGAAAGCGCTCGCCAAGCAGCCCATAGACCGATACCAGTCAGCGGGCGAGTTGTCATCAGATTTGCTGAAAGCGGCTTCGCTGGAAGCGGCGAGCGATCCCGCTCTCGCTGCTCTGAGCGCCGCGCAAACTGTTCCGAATACTCCGGTGACTGCGACGGCCGACGACGCAGACGAAATCACCGTGATTCGACCGCGTCCTGAGATCACCCAACCGCGTCGCAACATCCAAGTGAACACTCGCCCGGAATTAACCGTTGAACGGTTCAGGCCATGGCGGGTGATGATACCGGCCGCGATAGTTTTGATCGCAGTGTTCGCCGTAGTTTTTCTTCTGACGCGAAGCGGTGGTAATCCTGTCGATCAAACGCAGAGCCAGCCGGGCCTCGAGGCTGATCCAAACAGCCAAGCTGTGCAGCCGGCAGGCACACCGACGGGTCAGACGGAGAACAACATTCACTCAGTTACCGTATCGAGTCCGACCCCGACTCCGAGCACACGGCCCACGCCGAGCGCGACCGAGATACCGGCTACAGTGACAGGCAATTTCGGCAGCAACGAGAATAGCAATCGGGCTGGTAATCGCAACGCAAACCGTCCCGCACAGCCGACGCCGGAATCAACCGAAGCTCCGCCACCGCCACCACCACGACCTTCGCCGACAGTTCGGACCGTGCCAAAAGCGACACCGGCCGAAGCTACCGCCAGCCCGAAAGCGTGAATCTATTTTGCGTGAATCGTGTTAGCTTTGCCTCGAACGTCGGCGAAGCCGACGATGATAGTCCCAGCCCTTTAGGGCTGGGTAATCGTACGAAACAAACCGGAGCCCGCGAAGCGGGCGACAGACGATGTAATTGTCTATCGCCCGCTTCGCGGGCTCAGACTCTAATTGCACTTGGATCCCAGCGCTGAAGCGCCGGGCTACTTTCATTCCGTCCGCTTTGCGGACGATACTTTTGAAGCAAGGCCAGTCGCAATCGCATTCTCTACCAGTGCGAGCAGTTTCGTCGCGTCTGAAATTTCAACTTCTATTTGTGCGATATAGCAGGGAAGTTCGAAACGCAGCGATTGCAGTTTCACCGAATCTTTCGCGGTAGTGATAAGCGCTTGCGCGCCTTTGGCCCGCGCGTGTTGGGCCAGGCGGTCGATGTCCACTTGCGAATATGTGTGATGGTCGCGATAGACGGCTTCGTGACCTACATCCAAGTGCGCGGCGCGTAGCTGCTGAAAAAAAGAGCCCGGGTTGCCGATGCCGCAAAAAGCCGCAAGTGGCTGTTTGATCTCGACAGTATCTTGCGCGACTCCACTCGCATCAAACCGGCGAAATTTGTCAATAAGCGTTCGTGACTGAAAGATAGGGGCGTTCGTCACCGTTTGAATACGATCGATCAGTTCAGCTGCGCCTTCGTTGGAAGTTCTCGTCAAGACGATGCAGTCCGCGCGACTCAAACTGGTGATGGGTTCTCGTAAGGTGCCTGCGGGCAACAGGCGTCCGTTTCCGAACGCATTAGTGGCATCGATTGTCAGAATGTCCAAATCACGCGCGAGACGTCGATGTTGAAAGCCGTCATCGAGTAGCAC
>JBKPPE010000132.1:0-4343 GCA_046733375.1 Acidobacteriota bacterium
CTTCTTTGCTGTGCCCGTGAGGCTTTCGCAAAGATCTTCAAAGCCTGGGTTATGACCGATGAGCAGGACACTTTCGTAGTCGTCATCAAATTCCGAGAGCATCCGAATCAGGCGACGAGAATTCGCTTCGTAGATTCGCTCGTCGAAGGTCGCTGTTTTCTTAAGTCCGGCCGCCGCAATGAATAGCTCGGCGGTGTCTTTGGCTCGGGTTGCTGGAGAACTCAGGATGAGATCGGGTTGCAGCTTTTGCCGGCGGGCATATTTGCCGCTGAGTTTGGTATCGTCAACGCCTCGCTCACTGAGAGGCCGACTAAAGTCCTCCAGGTTTGGGTCATCCCAGCTGGACTTTCCATGTCTTAGCAGCAATAGAGTCTTCATGTTGCCTTTCTTAGGAGGAAAATGGTTAAGTAAAATACCGTATTACCCAGGCTTTACCAAACAGCGGCTATTAGCCCTGGATTAATTCGCATTTAACATAGCCATGACACAATCGCGGCGAATGATCTCTTACGGCCACCACCGCTACCCCGGGCGGTTGTTCGTTGTCGAGGGAACCGATGGCAGCGGCAAGTCCACGCAACTTGCACTGCTCTATCAGTGGCTGAAGTCCGAAGGCTATTCAGTTTTCTTCTCAGAATGGAATTCGTCGCCGCTCGTGAAAAACACAACGCGGCGCGCGAAGAAGCGGCGGCTCTTCACCCCCACTACCTTTTCACTTTTGCACGCGACTGACTTTGCCGACCGAACTGAGCGCGACATCATTCCACCGCTCAAGGCGGGCGCGATCGTCTTGGCCGATCGCTACATCTACACGGCGTTCGCGCGCGATGTGGCACGCGGCTGCGATCGCGCTTGGGTGCGCGACCTCTACAAGTTCGCAGTAAAGCCGACCGCGGCTTTCTATTTTCGGGCCCCGCTCGACGTGGCAATCGAACGAATCGCCTCGGCGCGGCCGCAACTGAAATTCTATGAGGCGGGAATGGATATGGATTGGTCGGACGACGAAGAAGAAAGTTTCAAGATCTTTCAGGGGAGGATTCTCGACGAGTATGACAGCATGCGCAGCGAATTTGGTCTGACGCTCATCGACGCGACGCAACCAATTCACACGCAGCAAAGGCAGATGCGCGAAATTGTCGGTCGCTACCTGCGCGAAAATCTGAAACAAAAGGCGGTGCCGGCGAAATGAGAGAGATGAAATTCTACGGCACGGCACTGCCTGGCATCGAGATCGAACCATATCCCGGAAAGCTCATCGTGATCGAGGGCACCGACGGGGTGGGGCGCTCAACTCACGTTGCGCTTCTGCGCACGTGGCTTGAGTCTGCGGGGCATGCGGTACTCGACACCGGAATGACGAGATCAGTTCTCGCCGGACGAGGCATCAAGAACGCACGCACAGGTCACACGCTCGGCAGGCTGACACTGCAACTCTACTACGCCACCGATTTTGCGGACCGTTTGGAAAATCAGATTCTTCCCGCGTTACGAGCCGGCTTCGTGGTGCTGACTGACCGATACATCTACTCGGCGATCGCGCGCGGCCTGGTGCGGGGCGCCGACCCCGAATGGATTCGAAAAATCTATGGGATTGCGCTCGTGCCCGATGCGGTGTTCTACCTGCGCATGCCTTCGGCGGAAGCGCTCGCGCGGCGCGTACTCGCGTCGGGGCGCGGATTCGACTATTGGGAATCCGGGATGGATTTGGGATTGGCGAATGACTATTACGACAGCTTCATCGCCTATCAAAAATTGTTGGTCAAAGAATTCGATCGGATGAGCGGCGAGTACGGCTTCCACGTTATTGATGCGTCGCGTCCACTGAAGAGAACTGCCTCTGCGTTGCGCCGGTCGATTACCCCGCTGATTCAGGAAGCTACAGGCCTCGCAGAAATCGTGAAACCAGCGAACGTCAGTCCCATAACGCGCATTGCTCCGGACTCCCCGCCCGCCGGCCAATCGCAACTTGATGAAGACGAGTTGCGCGAAGAGAAATCTGCATGAAAATCGCCGCCATCGACGTCGGCTCGAACTCGATCAAGCTCGTCGTGGTCGATGCCGCTGCCAGTGATTCGTTCGCCGTGCTGGCCCGCGAGAAGGATTCGGTCCGTCTCGGTCACGATACGCTCATGCGCGGAAAACTATCGCCGGAAGCGATTGCTCGCGCGACTGAGTGTATCAAGCGATTTCGGGCGATCGCGGAAGCGCGCGGCGCCGAACAAATCGTGGGTGTCGCCACCGCGTCAGTGCGGGAAGCGAAGAACGCGTCGCAATTCATCAAAGAAGTCGAACGGAAGGCAGGGGTCGAACTCGAAGTACTGTCGCCGATTGAAGAAGCTCGCTTAATCGCAGTCGCCGTCGCCCAGGGCTGCGGTCTTTCGTCGGCCTCGCTGCTCAACATCGACATTGGCGGTGGGTCGACGGAAATTTCACTCGTGCGCGACAGCACGCCAGAGCAACTCTTGTCCGTGAAGCTGGGAGCAGTTGGACTGACAGAAAGATATCTCGCGACCGATCCGCCCAAGAACAAAGAAATCAAAGCATTGAAAGCCGAAGTCCAGGCCGCGCTCGAGCGGCCCGCGCGAGAGTTGAAGGGTGCGCGCTGGCAGCATACCACCGGAACCTCGGGGACAATTCTGGCGATTGGCAACGCTCTGAGACTGAGGGCGTCGAGCCAGGGGCGTCAGGCCGAAGGAGCGCAACCTGCCGGCGATGAAATAAAAATCGGAAAGTTGATGAGCTTCAACTCCCGCATGTTGGAAGTGAACTCCTCCGAACGGCGCATCATGCCCGGGATAAGCAATCAGCGGTCTGAAATCATAGTTGCGGGTGGGCTCATCCTTGACGGCGCCATGCATGCCCTCAGAATTGAGTCGCTGCGCACGTGCAGTTGGGCGTTGCGTGAAGGTGTGATCATCGATCGGTTGCGAGAAATCGAAGCTGAATCGCGTCCGCCTTTGCCGGACTTTTCGGATTATCGCCTGCGCGGAGTTCACGCCGTTGGTCGCCGCTTCGGATACGAAGAGGCTCATGCGCATCAGGTCGCGCGTTTGGCCGAAAGAATCTTTGACTATCTGATGCGCTCTGATTTGGCGGTGCTGAACCGGCATCACCGAACGCTGCTGTCCGCCGCCGCGCTGTTGCACGATGCGGGCTATCACATCGCCCACGACTCTCACCACAAGCACTCGCTTTATCTCATCCGGAATTCCGAACTTACCGGGTTTTCGGAAGCGGAGCGCGATGTCATCGCGAATGTCGCCCGCTATCATCGCGGGCCGGAGCCGAAAGAGCGTCACGAAGAGTTTGCCGCCCTTGATGAAACGGACCGCGAAACTGTGAGGTCACTCGCGGCAATCCTGCGCATCGCCGACGCGCTCGATCGGCGTCATGATTCGCGGGTTGGCGACTTGCGCTGCTTTCGTAATGGGCGCGTGGTGCAAATTGAATTGCTGACATCAGCGAATTGCGATCGCGAGATTTTTGCCGCCGAACAAAAGTGCAGCTTGTTTGAAGAAGTCTTCGACTGCCGCCTGATGTTCAGCCGGCGGGCGGCATTAAAACGAGCGTGAGAGTGTCAGTACGGGGAGCGATAGCGACCGGGTTGCCTTAAATAGCGACTGACCCGGTCGCTATCGCTCCCGGTACTGACTTCATTCCGTCATGGCAAAGGCTAAGATTCGCGGACTCGACTGCGCAGCACCGGCCGACAAGATGATTGCGTTGGTGTTGCGCGCGCAACTCAATGCGATGTGCAACCATCGTGAAAGTGCGCTGCACTGGAAAGATCCGGAAGGCGTGCATGACATGCGCGTGCTGTCACGTCGTTTGCGCAGCTCAATCAATGATTTTCGTCCATATCTGCGCAAAGGAAGCTTGCCGCGTCCGAAGTTGCGGACGATTGCGGGCCGGCTCGGTGAAGTGCGCGACATCGATGTAGCGCTCCTTGCGCTTCAGCAACTGCGGTCAAAGACGAAAGGACCTACGGCTGACGGCATCAAATTGCTTGCCGCCGGATTGAGAGCGCGACGAAGGATGGCACGCACGACTCTCACGAACGCGCTTCAAGAACAAGCCATTGAGGATTTTCGCAAAGAGTTTCTGGCGAAGTTGCGCGCGATGCTCATCGTGGTCCCAAGCGAACCTCATACCGAAACTTACGCTTCGCCTCTGGCCGTGTCGTTTCGCTCGTTAGGAAGCGACATTATAAGCGTGCGTCTGAAAGACTTTGTCTCCGCCAGTCCCTGCCTTTATATGCCTTACCAAATCAAAAAGCTTCATGAGTTGCGCATTCTCGCGAAACGACTTCGTTACTCCATCGAACTCTTTGCGCTGTGTGGGGG
>JBKPPE010000133.1:0-3198 GCA_046733375.1 Acidobacteriota bacterium
CCTCTAAACCTCAGTAGAGAATTTCTCACATAAATAAATCTTTTCCGTGTAGTCGGCCACCATGCGATCACTGTTGAAAGCCGGCACCAGCGTCTGCACCGCAGCTTTCATCATCGCGACCCAGGCTCTCGGAATATCGGCCGCATCGCGTTCGTAAAATCGTGGAATGACTTCGCGCTCCAGCACTTCAAACATTGACACCGCGTCTCGGCGATCGGTTTCTCCTTCGGTCAGTTCACTTAGGTCACTGATCGCGAAGCCGTTTTCGCCGTCATAGCCTTCGAGCCACCATCCGTCGAGAACGGAAAAATTGAGCACCCCATTCATCGCCGCTTTCTGGCCGCTCGTTCCTGACGCTTCGTAGGGCCGACGCGGCACATTCAGCCACACATCAACGCCCTGGACAAGCTGGCGCGCCACTTCCTGATCGTAGTCTTCAATGAACGCGACGCGCTGGCGCACCGCCGGATCACGCTGCCACTTCAGAAGCTTTTGCAGCACATGTTTCGCGCCTTGATCGTGCGGGTGCGCTTTGCCCGCGAAAACAAATTGAATCGGTCGCACGGCATCGCTCAGGAGTTTCGTCAGACGTTCTTCATCGCTCAAAAGCAAATCCCAGCGTTTGTAGCCGGCGATGCGTCGCGCAAATCCGATCGTCAGCACCGATGGATCGAACATTGTGCGCGCCGCTTCGATATGTTCGTCGCTTTCACCGCGCGCGAGCCGCGCATCGAAACATCGATCGCGTATGAATGCCACCAGTCGCTGCTTCAGCAAAATATGCGCCTGCCAAAGCCCTTCATCGGAAATTTTATCTATCGCGACAGACCACGCGCTCGCGTGTCGCGCCATTTCCAGCCAATCCTCACCGGTGACTTCCTGATAGACCGAGCGAATCGCCGGACCAACCCACGTCGCCGGATGCACGCCGTTTGTGACTGCGGTGATTGGAACTTCGTCAATCGTCCGTTCCCGCCACATTTTCTGCCAAAGCTGTCGCGACACCTCACCGTGTTTGCGACTCACGCCGTTCGTCGAGCGCGAGATACGCAATGCCAGGGGCGTCAGACCGAAAGCCTCGTCTGAACCGGTTTTGATCTGGCCGAGCGCAAGAAACTCATCAAGCGACAGGCCCAGGGCGGCGTTGTACCAGTCACCGAATCCAAGTTTGATCAGGTCGGCACTGAATTCATCGTGGCCGGCAGCCACGGGCGTATGCGTGGTGAACACGCAACGTTCGCGCACTATCGCAGAAGCTTCGGCAAAACCAACCTGCTCGCGCTGGATCACTTCGCGCGCCAGCTCGAGAGTCAGAAATGCAGAGTGACCTTCGTTGAGATGAAAGACGCCGGGTTGCACTCCGAGCTTACGCAGCAATCGCACGCCGCCGAGTCCCAGCATCATTTCCTGAACGAGACGAGTTTCGCGGTCGCCACCGTAAAGGTGTCCCGTGATCAAACGATCGATTTCGTTGTTTTCGGGAACGTTGGTGTCAAGCAGATATAGCTTCACGCGGCCGACGTTTGCGCGCCAAGCGCATGCGCTCACCACGCGTCCACGCATTGAGACTTCGATTCTGATAGGAGCGCCGGTTTCGTCAGTGACTAACTCAAGCGGCAGTTCATCCGCGTACGTTTCTTTATACGTCTCGGTCTGCCAATCATCGCCCGTTACTCCCTGGCGAAAATAGCCGAAGCGATAGAACAAGCCGATCGCGACGAGCGGGAGATTCAAATCACTCGCTGATTTCAAGTGATCGCCGGCAAGGATTCCGAGGCCACCAGAATAAAGCGGCAACGAACTATGCACGCCGTACTCTGCACAGAAATACGCGACCGGAGTTTGTGCCGACACAACTGGCGACAGCTTCAACCCTGGCCACGGCCGCACATCGTTGATGTATGCGGCAAAGCGATTCGACAATTGCTGAACGCGATCGGCGAACGCCGGGTCAGCAGCCATTTGCGTCAAACTCAGGTCAGAAATTTGTGCCAGCAGCGCCTTCGGATTTTGTTCGACTTGTTGCCAGAGGCCCGGATCGAGATCGCGAAAAATCTCGGGACCATCGGGCGCCCAGCTCCACCAATAATTCCAGGCGAGTTGCTCGAGCGGTTTCAGGGTAGTTGGCAATTCGCGAGCGCGCACAGCGCTCTCGCTCTTGATTTCGTTTTCTGTGTCTGCGGTCATGAACTCAGGAATAAGAGCAAAAGTAAGGCGGCCGACGCCGCCTTTGAGCTCCGTAGGAGCCGGATGTTTATAGCACAAGGCCGACCGAAAACTTAATCCTCCGAAAGGAGCGACGTTCCGTCGCTTCGTTCCGGAGCAGAATAAGTTTGTGAAGGCTTTAGCTATAGACATTTCGCGCCTGACGGCGCGAATACACGCTATTCACTGAATTCTTGATTCTGCAAAAACGCATCAGCGTCGCGGTCTTGAAAAAAAACCAGCCGCACTTCTGTCAGTTGATGATCCGTGCTCAGAAAGTTTTCGATCGTCTTTGAAGCAACCTGCGCGGCTTCTGCTTGTGGATAGCCGAACACTCCGGTCGAAATCGCGGGAAATGCGATGGATGACAGATTCTTCTCAACCGCCACTGTCAGCGAATTGTGGTAACAGTTAGCAAGCAGCTCGGCCTCTTTGCCATCGTGCTGACCATAAATTGGACCAACGGTGTGAATGACGTAGAGCGCGGGCAGCTTCCCACCCGTCGTGATTACAGCTTCGCCCGTAGGCAATCCATTAGGAAAGCGGGTGCGGCGAATCTCTTTGCACTCGGCGAGAATCTCATCGCCGCCGGCGCGATGAATCGCGCCATCAACTCCACCACCCCCCATCAGCGAAGAATTCGCAGCGTTAACGATCGCGTCGGTGTCCTGTTGCGTGATGTCGCCGACGATAATCGTAAGCCGACCGTTCAGGAATTGTCGTTTCTCATCTGTGTCCATCTGCGTTAATCTGCGGCTAAATTCCCTTCCTCGCGCGGCTCAACGCTAATCTCGTCGAACATGTCCTGGCGTCGTAGCGCTTCTGCGACGCCTTTCGCTTTGTGCTCAGTCAAAGGGTGGTCCGGATTCACGGCGGCGATCTCAAAAACACGCTCATCCAGCATTAGGACGCCCAACGAACCAAGCGTTACGCCGGGCGTAACTTGAATGTCGTCCATGTTGTGGACCTTGAAGTGTCCCGTCTGCTCAACCC
>JBKPPE010000134.1:0-4570 GCA_046733375.1 Acidobacteriota bacterium
TGTTGGTATTTCCAGCGTTGTTATTGTTAGTACGGTTTGCCGGCTCGCACGCCGATAATCCCACGAGCATCAGAATTGATAGGGCTAGAACCTTACCTCGTCCGCAGCGAGCGACGTAGCGATACGAAAGTGGTGTAAGCATGCTCAGCTATCAGCGACGCAGCCGTACGTTGTCCACGATTCGTCGGCGCGCATTGAAAACGCGGTCGAGAATGGCCGCACGGCAAATCAGGCAGACCTGATCGGCTCGGTCGCCGCGCGACAGGGACAGCGTTGTGCCGCAAACCAAACAGTGCATTTCTTTAGTGTCAGGTGTTCGAGGATTTGAAGTCGCGTAGCCCATTTTTCGATCCCTTCGTCCGCAAATAATTCAGTCGGGCTTAGCAAATCGGAAACGGCAACTGCAATGCCACGCGGAGAAACGTAAAGGCCAACGAGCCATGGGGCAAAGAGCCAACGACAGAGCAAGATAGGAAAAGAGAAGAGCAAAAGCACAATGCTGCAGCAGTTCACCCCACTCCTAGTTATCCCTGAGCGCCGGACGCGTTAGCCCCGGCCTCTTATTTCTTACCGCTTACCTTGTCGCCGTCTTGCCGTTGCTTTCTTCGTTTGTCTCGAGGGTTTGCTCTTGGAGTGAGGTCTGGATTTCCCTGGCTCTTTCGCTTTCGCCTTGGACGACTTGTCATCGGCAGTCTCAGCGTCGTCAGGCGTGAGCGACCCGCCGACTTCATCGAGTGCCGCCGTGATGAGGTCATCATTGGGACGCACGCCATCGATAAAGGCGAACACATGAAAGTTTGCCGCGCGCTCGCGAAGGACCTCTATGCGGCCGTCGCGCTTCAGCCGCGCAAGTTCGTTCATCACGAAATTCTGCTCACCGAGCGGCATGAACCGATAATCGATGTCGAAGGCGAGGCCTGTCGAATGCGGCGGAGTATCGATGTTTGTGGCTGCACGATTAGAACGCCGCAGCACGTTCTGATATTGCTCCGGCCGGACTAGCGAACTCACCGGGAGCGGCCGGTCGAACTGCTTATGATACGAGGCGGCGACTTCTTCCAGGATTTTAAACGCAGCCGGTCGCAGCGAACTAAGCATCGCGACCTTCAATGCCTCGCGATCGGTTCCGTCGCTGATGTCGTACGAGCGGCCGCGGAAATCTTTTGCGAGTGTTTGCAGAGAGGTATAGTCGTTGAATAGCTTCTGGCGCTCGTCAGCTTGGCCGTACGACTGATCGAGCGCGGCCTTCTCTTCGTCGATCGAACTCAATTGCTGTTCCTGTTCGTTGAGCTGTTTCTGCAGATCCGCGCGTCGTCCGCGATCGCGACTCTTTAACGAGGAGAGCTGGCTTTTCAATTGATTAATGGTGTTCTGAACTTGCTGACGCTCATTCGCCAGACGTTGATAGGCTGCGCTCAGCTGGGTTTCATCGTAGATGCCGACAGTGTGATCATCTTCATACAGCGCGAACGCGCTCTCATCCGCCTTCGCGCCGACGCCGAATAGTACATAGTCGTCGGTTACAAGCGGAACGGGCACCAGGTCGTGGCGCGAGATCATGCCGGCGACATCGAGAAAGTCCCGGCAGGTTTGCAGGTTTTGCTTCTTCACTTCCGCCACCTGCGTGGCCAGGAACCAATGACGATCGTCGTAGTGACGCAGTTCAGGCGGCACCTCGAGTGGCGCATCGCCTGCGATTGCCGCTCGATCCTCCTTTACCTTTTCAATCGCGCGAGCCCAACGTTCCGTGTCGTCGTAATTGATTGGAGTGGGGATGTTATTGGTTTCGTAACTACGCCACAGTCTTTGCGGGGCGGTGAAGCGAAGCGCCGCCCAAACTCCGACTCCGGCGGCGACGCTGACAATCAGAAGTAAGACGAAGCTGAATTTCCGATTCATGAACACAGCGCAGCAACCCGGCGATCAACGACGTGCTGAATGCAATTTCTGGGGAAGAATTCGTCTAACGGCGGGGGCGCGAATAATAAGGTTACTACATCAGGTTTAGTAATCGACAATCGACTCTGCTTGATTCGTGACACGGCCCCGCACCGAAACGTAAAGAAAATGAAATGTTTGTCGGAAGCTCAAATCGGTTATCTTTGGGTCAACGGCCGAAAGTTTTGAGTCACCTCATTTGCTTGCCACGGTTTCATGAGACGATTCTCTAAACATGTCCTATTAGCATTTGTTGCCCTGGCATTACTGCTCGCGATTTCGAAAAGCTCGTTTGCCTCTGGCAAAAAGACTAACAATCGACTTTCACGAGCGGAGGCGAAACAGGCGACGACGCGTCTTTCTGAAATGGGCTATGGAAGCGGACGCACCGCATTGATCGCTTTTCAAAAGTACGAGGGTCGCAAAGCCACGGGCCAGCTCACGCGCGCTGACTTTGAGGCAATCATGAATGCAACCGCGCCGGAAGCGAGGGATGCAGGCTATCGACATGTCGAAGTCGATCTTGATCGGCAAGTGTTGCTCGTAATCGACGATGATGGCGCCGTGAAAAAAGTTCTCCCCATTTCCAGCGGCAGTAACAAGCATTATCGCGAAAAAAGCATGAGCGGTTTGGCTTACACGCCGCGCGGCCGTTTCAAGATTTACGCGAAGATTGCCGGCTGGAGAAAATCGCCGCTCGGCATGCTCTATTATCCGAATTACTTCAGCGACGGTTTGGCGATTCACGGAAACTCATCTGTACCGGATACGCCCGCCAGTCACGGCTGCATTCGCGTTCCCAACTCCGCCGCGATCGATTTGTACCAGCAGATGCCGATCGGAACAATCGTGCTGATCTATGACAAGCTGTCTTTCGTTTCAGCGAAGGATTGGGCCGCGCAAAACAATTGACCTTGCGGTCCCTGGGCCGCGCTGTCCTAAAATTATTTTTCTCTGCGTCCCTCCGCGCACTCCTCGGTTTGTTACTCTGCGGTTAAGTTCAAAGCAACAGCAGAAACCGCCGAGGTTTCGGAGGTTTTCGCAGAGGAACGCCGAGTGAACTGAATGTACGACAGTAGCCTTGGCCTCACGCCACTAACGCTTCTGCACCGGTTTGCGCGATAATAGTCGCGCACTCTCCTAATTAATCTCTCGAGTTATTAATGCTCCAGTGTCCCAGATGCGGCCGGCGGTTTTCTAACGATGTGCTTGTGTGCCCGTCCGATCAGACCCCGCTGCAAGCCGACGCGACGATTGCTGATGTTCCCAGCGATCCGCTGCTGGACCGCGTTTTCGACGAGAAATACCGGCTGAATGAACGGCTCGGCGGCGGCGGGATGGGTACGGTGTATCGCGCCACTCACTTGCTAATTGATCGACCGGTCGCCATTAAGGTCTTGAGTCAGAGATTTGTCGGTGACGAAACCGCGCAACAACGGTTTCGTCGCGAAGCGCGCGCGGCCGGACGCATGCAGCATCCGAACGCAGTCAGCGTCACAGATTTTGGAGCGACTGCCGATGGGTATCTCTACATCGTGATGGAGCTGCTCGAGGGGCAAACCCTGCGCGAGGTACTCATGCGCGAAGGCCCGCTCGACACGGCGCGGGCGGTGTCAATTATGCTTCAGACCTGCGCCGCGGTTGCCGCCGCGCACGACGCTGGACTGATCCATCGCGATCTAAAACCTGCGAACATTTTCATCGCCCACCGACCTGACACGGCGGCGGTTGTAAAGGTCCTCGACTTTGGTGTTGCAAAATTCGCCGTCGAAGAACAGGCCGACGAGGATTATCAAACGTTGACACAGGTTGGCGCGCTTATCGGGACGCCCCGCTACATGTCACCCGAGCAGTGCTCCGGCAGTGGGCCGGTAACTCCGGCTTCGGATGTTTACAGTCTCGGCATCATTCTCTACGAGATGCTTTCGGGCGCGCCACCTTTCAGCGCTGAGACACCGCTCGCAATTGTCTTCCGTCAGGTGTCGGAACCGCCGCCACCATTGCCGGTGTCGGTGCCTGAGAAGCTGCGCGCAATCGTCGAGCGTGCGCTGGCAAAAGATCCGACGAAGAGATTTGCGAGCGCCGAGGAATTTAGTCAGGAGCTGTGGACGGCGGCGGAAGCGCTGGGACTCGAGCACCCCGGCAGCAAAGCAACGCCGCTGACGCTTAAAGCGCTGCGCGACTCTGGGGCGGAGAGTCCTTCAGGCAGCTTGGTGATCGATCTCGAACGACTGCGGCAAGTGCAAGCGGCGTCACAGGCGAGGGAAGGGAACGGGTCCGCGTCTGTGAGCCCGATCCGTCGAGAGATTTCGCGCCTCAACATTGGCGTCGCCGAAATCCGAAAAAGAAAAGGAATTAATGTAGCAATCGCGATGATAATTTTGGCGATTGTGATTCTCGGTTCAGGCGTAGTGGCCGCGCGTTGGTGGCACGGCGCGGGTGCGCAGCTGAACGTCGCAGCAAGTTCTTCGCCGAGTCCCTCACCTAGTCCGTCTGCAGCTGCGACTGAATCTCCCACGCCGACACCCGGGCCGACGCGCGCAAATCATCCGCGCAGAAATCGTGAGAAACCATCAAAACTGAAACAGGCGTGGGACAAGTTAAAGGGGATTTTCAATTAGTTGCAGTCCCG
>JBKPPE010000135.1:0-5866 GCA_046733375.1 Acidobacteriota bacterium
CTGTAGATGGGGTGGCGAACAAGTCGGTATGGACCGGTGCGGACCAGTTCATGATCGACTTTCGCAGTTATCGCCCCGCTCCAATTCCGTCCGAGGTGTCGTCTTGCCCAAAACGCCAGCAGAGCTGAACTCGTTTGTATGGCCAGGCCAATTGAAACCCAAATCAAAGGCGCCAGCGGCAACCATCGCCGCCTTAGGCCGGGCACTGGAAGGAGGCGAGCAAGAGCGCCCCATACATCAAGAGCTGATGAAGTTGCCGCGAACCGGCCGGCTCTGAACTGCTGGTCGGCGCGGCATTCTTCGCCAGCGCGCTCCAATACCCAATGAACACCAGCCATAAAACAAAGGAGACCCACACACCTGGCCCACTGCGCGTAATCACCAGGTAGAAAACGCCGCCCATTACCGCCAAGAGTATGAGGAGCGCGACTACGGACAACGGTCCGGGCAGTATGATCTGAACGCCGGGAAGCTTGAGACAGATTGCACGGCTTTGGTCGTGGATCTGTTTACCTTCTTGTGGGTTCTCCATTGCCTGATGCCGTTAGTGCTACGAGCGATACAACGCCTGAATCAAGCCCCGCGGCGTCGGCGGCCTGCCGAAAACGATTGTTAGACGGCCCGCAGGAACAGTGTGTTACTACATTTCTTGGCGGGACCTAATTCGCAGAGTCTGCGGCCAGCGTAGCAAAAGCACACTTCATGCCCTATAGCTCTGCACCCATGCGATCGAAGGATGCACACCACCAACCGCGGCCGGAACAATCTCCTGATAGACTTTTGGTCCATTGAAGCTGTTGGTAAGGACGACCACACCGGTCCTCTCTTTTTTAGAAGCCAGAGCGAAATTTCGAAAAACGCCCCAATCGCCCCAGTGCCAGAAGTTCTCACCGGTTGCTGTCCGCTCAATTCCCCATCCCAGGCCCCAGCTTATTGAATCGTTGATCGTTATCTGCGGCTTGAGCATTTCCGTAACCATCGCTTCGGAAAGGTGAAACCGATCCGCTCGTGACGGTGCCATCACTTCGATCATAAAACGTGCATAGTCACCGGCTGTCGTATATAGACCCGCTGACGCGCTCGGGTACTTGTACTCCGGAAAATCGCGACTCGTCTTCTCGTTTTCCTCGGAGGTGGCTGCGAGATACTTTCCATTGCCTGACAGCCCGGGGCTTCCGTCTTTCCAGTGACCTTGGGCCGCCTGCGTTTCGAACTTTTTCAGCCACCCGAAATTGCTGTTGTTCATTCCAAAAGGATCCAACACCCTGGATTTCATAAAATCTGCGAGCTGTTGACCGGTCAACTCTTCGACAACGAGCTGCAAGTATTGAAACCCTGTTGCTGAGTAGGCGAATCGTTCTCCAGGCGTAAACCGCAACGAGATGGGTGTCCCAGCGGGACGCGCATGCGGCAGACCCGAACTGTGAGACAAGACCCTGCGCGTGGTGATCATCTTTAGGCGGGGCTCGTTCGGTATGAGCGAGGTCGAAAGATAGTCGCTCAAGGGTTTATCGAGATCGAGTTTGCCTTCATCACATAGCGTTAACGCCGCATAAGCAAAGGCCGGCTTGCTCAAAGAGGCCGCTTCAAAGATCGTGTCAGCCGTCACGGGATCTTTGGTGACCACGCTCTTCACGCCGAACCCCTTACTCCAAGCGACGCGAGCATCTCTTATGAAAGCAACGGCAAGGCCAGGAACATGCCGCTTACTCATCCAGTCAGGAATGACCTTTGTGAGACGAGCGACTACGGACTCAAGCGAAGCATCACTTCCCTGCTCGTTGCCAAGTGAAATCGATTTGATTAATGAGAGAAATGGAGCGGCAGCGGCCATCGTCATCATCGTGCCGCCCTGACTTATAAACTGTCTGCGAGAGACCCTTTGGAACATACTGCGGTCACAATCTAAACGCTGGCTAAACGCCGAACTATCAAGTACACGCGGCTGCGCGAACCAAAATCGGCAAGCGGCAATGAGTTCACGCTCCCGCGGTTCGCTCCAACGATTTCTTAACCTGTAGCCGGGCGACCGCCGAAGGAGGTTATGTTGCCATCCGGATCCTCGACATAGAAGTCCTTCGTTCCCATTCGGTAGCCGTGAGGGGCTTGATGATCGTTGCACCGTTGGCGACGCACTGCTCGTAGAACGCTTCGATACCATCGACACCCGCCGAAGCATCCAGGTGCTCGTTGTCGCGCCGGTGCCGGCGCTCAGCTTCGTTCTTCGGCGCTTTCTTCAAGTGAAGCTCCAGTCCATCCAGATGTCCGATAGCGTAGAAGCCATCCCACGGCTCGCCGAACGTGAAGCCGATCTTCTGATAGTACGCGATTGAGCGCGCAAGATCCTCGACGAGGAATTGGGGGGCAAAGGATGTCACACGCGGCTTCATCATGTTCGATCGTCTTTTTTTCAGCGCGCTAAACCTTGAATTAATCCGGCGGCGAAGCGGGATAACGCTCACGATTCGCGCCGGCGCGGGGCGCCGTCCGCGGCTGTATTCTTAAACGGCTCTCGCAAGAAAGGCAATGAGGCGTTATGGACTCCTGCGGAGCGGCTCAGACAGAGCAATGAGAATGCCTTCCGGACCACGAACGCAACAGAGTAGGTATATGTCTTCGTATTGAACTATCTCTCCAACGAGTTCGGCACCATGGACCTGCAGCCGGGTCAGGACTTCTTTGAGATCCTCAACGGCGAACATGATGCGACGAATACCCAACGTGTTCACCGGGGCATTCCGCTCGACGCTCGTCGCCGTTGGCCTTTGGAACTTCGACAGCTCAAGTCGACTGTGCCCGTCAGGAGTCCGCATCATTGCGATGTCACTACGGACACCGCTGAGCCCGATGGTGCGATCCACCCACCGACCCTCGACGGTCGTTTCGCCCTCCACTTCAAGACCGAGTTCGGCAAAGAACGCGATAGCGGCCTTGAGATCGTCGACCACGATCCCAACGTTGTGCATTTCCAGCAATTTGGTTTTGCTCATGACCTACATTCTCCTTGGCGGTAATTATCTTCAACAATGAGCCTGAAGCTTCACGGAGCTATATCTCCCGAGTTGCAGATTACCGACAACACTCGATTTTCTCGTTTCCCCTGTCAAATCTGACAGTTACCTCTGAATCCACACGAAATCTACACTCGGCGTGAAGTGTCAGGCACACAGTATGTTGAGGGCTGTCACAAACGCCCGCCAAAACTGCGGACAAGACGCCCGCGCTCCCGGAAGGTAGATTCCATGCGACAAAAAATCTCTTCAGTGACATTGGTTCTCCTCGTTTCGGTTTCGTTAGTTACAGTTCGACCAACGAACACGAGCGCACAGCGAGCGCAATCGTCAGGACGTAGCTCAACGTTTCAGTCGGTCGACGGCGGGTGGCCGCGCGCGTTCAGCCTGCCCAGTGAAGCGCAGATCGTAATCTTCCAACCGCAAGTGATGAGCTGGGACGGACAGAAGCATATGGTTGCGATGTCGGCCGTTTCGTACGTAGCGAAAGATGAACAGAAACCGGCGCTGGGCACGATCAAATTAGAAGCCGACACCTCGGTGGCGCTCACGGAACGGCTGGTGAAGTTTTCAACAATCAAAGTATCCGAAACCAATTTTCAAACCTTATCGAAAGAACAGACTCAGGAAGTCGTTACCGGAATCGAGAAATCTTTGCCCAAAGAAGATCGCTTGATCGGTCTCGATCGCGTGCTGGCGCAAGTGGACAAGAGTTTTATCGCGCCCAAGAACGTCGATGGCCTGAAAGCCGATCCCCCACAAATTTTCATGAGCACGACCCCGGCGATTTTGGTGAGCTTTGATGGCGAACCAATTTGGAGTCCGATCAAAGACAACGACCTGAAGTTTGCCGTCAACACAAATTGGGATTTCTTTCAATACCCACCAACGAACACTTATTACCTGCGCGACGACGCAACCTGGTTGAAAGCCACGGCCCTGGGCGGCCCATGGACGCCAGCCGGAAAACTGCCGGACAGTTTTAAAAAGCTACCTGCGGGAGACGACAACTGGAAAGAAGTCGTGCTGAACCTTCCGGGCAAACCGCTCACGCGGCCGCCAAAAGTCAATGTCACAACGACGCCGGCAGAATTGATCCTGATGGACGGTGCACCGAAGTACGAGCCGGTGCCGGGGACTAATCTTTTATGGGTCAGCAACACCGAAAGCGACTTGTTCCGGCTTGGACAGAGCGGCCCGATCTTTTATCTCGTTGCCGGCAGATGGTTCCGCGCGCCAAACATCAACGGAATGCACTGGACATTTGCGACGCCCGAGTTGCCGGAAGATTTCAAGAAAATTTCATTGGAGCATCCTCGTTCACGCGTGCTCGCGTCGGTGCCGGGAACCGATCAAGCAGCAGAAGCAATTCTGTTAGCACAAGTGCCTCAAATTGCTCGCGTCAACAAGAAGGAAATCCAAGCGCCCGAGGTGATGTACCAGGGCGAGCCGCAGTTTGAACCGATTAGCGGAACGTCACTTCATCGAGCGGTGAATACCGACAAGGAAATCATCAAGCACGGTGAGAGCTATTACATGTGTTACCAGGGTGTTTGGTTTGTCTCGACCGGACCGGCCGGCGCGTGGTCATTGGCCACATCGATCCCTGAAGAGATATACAAGATACCACCCAGCTCTCCGGTGTATGACGTCACTTACGTTACGGTTGAACCGGACGACAATGAAAGTGACGAGTGGGTCACGTATGCCGCGACCGCGGGCTACACCGGAATGATGATCGGTTGGGGCTGCACGATGTGGGGCACCGGTTGGTATTACCCGCCGTATTACTGGTACGGCGGTTACTATCCAATTTATTACCCGTACTGGAGAACCTACGGCTACGGATCATGGTACAACCCTTACACCGGCGTCTACGGGACCGCGGGAAGAATCTATGGACCGTACGGCGGCGTTGGCTTCGGCGCCAGATACAACCCAAGCACGGGAACATACGCACGTGGCGCTTTCGCTTATGGTCCATACGGCGCGCGCGGCGCAGCCCAAGCGTACAACCCACGCACAGGAACTTATGCGCAGACGCGTCAGGGCTCGGGTGTGTATGGCAGTTGGGGATCGACACAAGTTCAGCGCGGCGACAATTGGGCCAGCACCAAACGATTCACCAGCAGCGCCGGCAATACGACGCGAGTCACGCGCGGGAGCGAAGGCGGAACATTGGTAAATCGTCGTGGCCAGGGTTTTGTCGGCTCAAAGGGTGACAATGTTTACGCGGGTCGAGATGGCAATGCTTATCGCCGCGACGCTAACGGCAACTGGAGCAAGTGGGAAAACGGCGGTTGGAATCAAGTGCAGAAACCTGACGGGAGCGTTCGCGACAGTTTCATGAGTCAGGAAGGCCGGCAACGCGACCGGGTATCGAACCGCGACAACGCTGCTGGTGACCGCGCTGGTGATCGCGCGGGTGAACGCGGAAATCGGCCGCAACAAGTCGACGGTTCAACCTTCAACAACCTCAACCGTGACGCAGGCAGACGGCGTGAAGGGACCCAGCGCACGCGAGACCTCGGAACTTATCAAAACCGCAGCATTTCGCGGCCTTCGAACCCAGGCAGTTACCGCGGCGGCGGCTTCGGTGGCGGCATGCGGGGTGGCGGCATGCGTGGCGGTGGCCGCAGACGTTGATCGAAACTCCCAATGACCCCCGCAAAATCCCTTTCTAAATGTGACGCCCGTCATGTACGATAGGGCGCAGATGGTACGACCATACTGCGAGCCAGTCGCCCAATTGGGCTCGCCGGCCGTTTAATAGCGCGGCCTTCGCGGAAACGATCAAAGTCTCGCCCCTACCCCGCGGAATAGCGCGGAAGGAAGTTACGGAAGTAGGGTACTGC
>JBKPPE010000136.1:0-3966 GCA_046733375.1 Acidobacteriota bacterium
GATCCAGGTTGAGAAGCGCCTTGGCAATTAGCGTGAACTGTTGCGGCATGCGCATCCAGCAATCAGCCGAGATGCGAGCTATTTCCAGCACCACCCGCCCCGCATCGATTTGATCGAGTGTGGAGTCGGCATGGCGTGCGACTAACCTTCTGATCCTGTTTTGATATTCGGTCTTGTCGAAATTCGCCTTGGGCTCGCCCATCTTCAGGCAGACTTGAGCAGCTTCGTCTCCCCGGCCTTCGCTCGCTGCGAGCAGTAAACGCAGCAGATTCTCCTGAAAGCGCGATCCGACGTGCCCCACCATTCCGAGATCGAGCAGCGCAATCTGATTGTCGTCAGTCAGGAAAACATTCCCCGGATGTGGATCGGCATGAAAGAAACCATCCACCAGAAATTGCTTCAGATAAGCCCGGAATAATTCTTCAGACAGCGCCATGCCATCGATTTCGAGCAACCGCAAGGGACTGAGGTCTGTTACTTTCTATCCCGCAATGTACTCCATCGTCAGTACGCGCGCGGTCGTATAATCATCAATGGGCTCGGGAATAACGATATGTTCGAAATTGCGGAGACTCTCGCGCAGCTTCAGAAGGTTTGTTGCTTCTTTCTGAAAATCGAGTTCGCGCAAAAGGCTGCGGCGTAAATCCCCCAGCAAGTTGCTGAATTCGTAGCGCCGGCCCGTTTCGGTATGGGCATCGATAAACTCAGCGGCTTGTTCGAGCGCTTCCAGGTCCTCAACAATCTGATCGCGGATATTCGGTCGCTGAACTTTTACCACCACCAGGCGACCATCGCGCATCTCCGCCCGGTGCACCTGCGACAGGGACGCGGCGGCAGTAGGTTCTCGTTCGAAGTTAGCGAACAGTTTAGACAACCGGGCGCCGAGCTCTGTGGCAATAATCTGCTCAACTTCCTCGATCGGGAACGGTTCGACGTTGTCCTGCAAACGCGACAACGCTTCCAGGTAAGACTCGGGGATGATGTCCGGGCGCGTAGACAATAACTGTCCGAGCTTTATGAAAGTCGGACCAAGTTTTTCCAGGTCGTCTGCCAGCTCTTCGGCTTTTGGGCTTGTCGTGGTGGCCACAGCGCGCTCTGGACCTTTGCCCACGACAGTGAGACCGGAATGTTCGACCAAATCGCCGCGGCCGTACTTAATGAGCAGCGCCACGACGTCTTTGTAGCGCTTCAAGCGTTCGGGTTTGAGTGAAAGTGCCATCGCAATTTTCAGTTTTCAGTTTTTGTGCGTCGCGGCCGTACCAGCCGTCCAAAACTGGAAAGGACTATTCCGATCGATGCGATCAACGAGAGCCAAAACCAACCGGTCAACTGCGCTGAAATTACCGTGGCCGTATCGTTGGCGCGCATGCGTTCGCGATTCATCAGCCACGCAGTCACGGCGCCGCAAACCACACTCAGCATTGCGGCAACTCTCGATTCCTCTTTCCACGCCCGCATCAAATTGAAAGCTATGACGGCCAACATCAGGATCGGCACAAGCCACAGCAACGCGCTTTCGTTACGCGCCAGTTCAAATCCGCTCAAAGAGTCATGCGCGCCCGCACAGCTCACCTGTAGCCAGGGTAAAAAGAAGCAGATGAGTACGATCACCGCAGCGCTGACGTTGATTCGCCGGAACATAATTAACATTGCCGATTGCCAATTTTGGATTTTCGATTGTAATGCCTACGCTAAGCTGCACTTTCACTTAACGAGATTTCAATCGGCAATCGGCAATCAAAAATCGGCAATGCCCTTACGCCGCTTTCGAGATCTCCTCGACAACTTCGTGCGTCTTGTCCGCCTGATCAATGCGAGTTGCAACGTCTGCCTGCGCGATGATGCCCACGAGGCAGTCCTTATCGTCGACGATCGGAATGCGCCGTACATGGTGCTGTTCCATTAACCTGAGCACGTTGCTCACGTCATCGTCAGGCCGGCAGGTCTGCACCCCGGTCGTCATGACCTCTTCGATTTTCGTCTGTTTTGAATCGAGACCTTCGGCCAATACTTTCACCGCAAGATCGCGATCCGTCACAATGCCGGCAAGTCTCATCGTCTCCTTGTCAGTCACGATCGGAATCGGCCCGACGTCTTCGGATTTCATGAGCTGCGCCGCGTCAAACACCGTGTCCGTCGGCAAACAGCAAGAAGGATCTTTCGTCATTAGTTCACTGCACTTCATTTCTGTATCTTTCTCCTCTCCATTATTGCCAGCTTTATGCTGGTGTTCCTTGTCACCAAGGATTTCTAACGCCAGCGGGATGGTGCTCAGACCGCCCAAAATTACCAGGGCTACACCGGCGCCTCGGCGCTGGTCTCTGTTGAGTTTGTCTTTCAGCAGCAGACCAACGCCGAGCCCGAGAGCTGCACGCGTACCCGCAACCAAAAGCAACTCGGGCAGCGTTACCTTTCGCTCTTTCAATTTCATTACTGCTCCTTCTCTACGCAGCCTTGCGCTGTGCCTTTGGCCCCGACGCTTCTGAGATCTGAACTCGGCGCGGTTTTGATTCCGTCCGTTTCGGCGCGTTCATGGTGATTTCCAGCACGCCGTCGCGAAATGTCGCGTTCGCATCTTCGGGATCGACACCGTCGGGCAGCAGTAGACGGCGATAAAATTTGCCGTAGCTGCGCTCAGTACGATAGAAGCCTTCGCGATTTTCCTTCTCTTCGCTGCGTCGTTCGCCTTCGATGGTGATGGCGTCTTCAGCGATTTCAACGTTGACGTCATCTTTGGTCAGGCCCGGCAAGTCAGCGCGCACAATTAATTGTTCGTCTTGTTCGAACATCTCGATTTGGGGCGCCCAGAGCCCCGGTCCGCCGCTGCGTGCGATCGCAGGCGGCAACCAGCCGCGTCCAAAATCGAAATCGCCGAAAAGTTTGTCCATCTCTTCGCCGAATCGACGCATGAACTCAAACGGCGTGGCGGCCAGCCGCGCGCCGATGTCCGTTACCTCTTCCCGCTTTTCCGCCGGTTTGGTTGATTGTTTTGTCCGTGTAGTGTTGTGTTGTTTGGCCATAAAAATACCTCCTCTGTCGCAAGCTTAACTTCGGCCGTTTAGCGCCCTTTCTCGTGGCCTTTCTGTTTGTGCTCCTTCATGACCGTGCGCGCCGCCACTTCTTCAGCGCGCTCGCCGTAGCGGCCTTCCCGTTTGGCGGATTCCTTGATGTGCTCGTATTGGCGTTGTTCCTTTTCGCCAACGCCTTTCAAATGTTTCTTCTCTGGCATAATTCACCTCCCATGATTGCTGTTGGTTTCGCGTACACACTTCCGTCCGGAAACGTTCGGTTCCGGCGCAACAATAGTTAATTTGAAAGACTTAACGTCTTTGCGTACTTAAACGTGCAACCTGAGTGCCGGTTGTTCGCTTAGAGTGGACTTTCGATTTTTTCGGTAAAGCCACTAAGTTGAAGTGGTTCCCTTGTCTCTGTGAGTCCTCGGTGACTCTGTGGTGGAAATGTCGCGCGAAACATTCACCACAGAGGCACGAAGAATTCACCGAGACACCGAGACTTGAACCGCCACGTCGCAAAGACCGCAAAGTAGGGCACTACATTTCTCCTGCGTGGTAAAACATGAACTTTTTCGGTAGCATCGCGCAGTCACAGTGGTGCCCTTTTTGAATTCTCGGTGCGCCTCAGCGATACCTCGGCTTTTCCTCTGCGGTAAAGGCTTTCAGTTCGTTGTTAACCGCAAAGCGGCGCTGAGGTCTTCGCAGAAGAATGCAGAGACGAGCTGAGACCAGGGCACTACCCAGTCATAACACGCTATGAGCACACCAGCGACATCAACCGCGCATATTCTTACTACCGAACAAATCAGAAAGCAGTTTCCCGCAACGGAACGTCGTCACAATGATTATCCGGTCGCCTATTTCGACGCGCCTGGCGGTACGCAGACACCGCAAATCGTCGTCGATGCCGTGGCCGACTATCTGCTGAATCACAATGCGAACACGCATTGGG
>JBKPPE010000137.1:0-6255 GCA_046733375.1 Acidobacteriota bacterium
GTCATGCGCAACTTCTTTCGCCGGGTTCGCGGCTCGGTTCATTCGGGGATGTGATCCCCGGGCAGCGCTCGCTACGCTCACTTGCCCGGAGCTATTACAGTTCGCCGCTTCGCGGCTGGTTGTCGCAAACCTCCACCCTTAGGTCTGAAGACCGAACACACTAATGAGTCACGCCGGAAGTGGCTCAGTTTTGAGGTGGCACGCGCATCCTGCGCGTGATTCACGGGCGGGACGGCCGTGCCACTTTCAAACTGAACCAGTGCTGTCACGCCGGAATCCTACTTCGCGAAGCACCCAATCGAGGCGCATCGATCCGCAAAACAAAAGAGGCCGGCGCGGGCGCACCAGCCTCTCATGCAATCGACATTTACTGACTCTAGCTTGCGGCTTTCGCGTAAGTGCCTGCACCTTGAAAGTCCACGGCCACAAAGCGCTCGTCGCCAACGATCCAGGCATCATGTCCTGGCGGTATCGACGTCGCATCCCCGGCTTTGATCTCTATTTCCGAGCCGTCGTCCATGCGAACAATCATTTTGCCGGATATCGTATACATCAAATGCGCAACCTGACAGCTGTCAGTTCCCGCGATTGGCTTCACACATTCAGACCATTTCCAACCCGGCTCGAAAGTCGCCCGCATCACCTGGCTGCCTCCGAGATTCAAAACTTCGACCTTGCCCTTGTTCACGTTCCGAGTTTCCTCAGGTGAATCAAAGCTCTTATTTACGCTTCCCATGTATGCACCTCCATTAAAAAATTTCAGGGGCAACGCTTCTATAACAAAGGACAGAGCAAGTCAATTTGAAATCTAATTGAAGTGTGTCCGCGGGCGGCAGAATTGTCATGCGGGGTCATCTGGAATTGACGGCTTCGCCTGAAGCGAAAAGGTCGATTCAGTTTCGCGGAACGGTTGGCCTCTTTTAACTTCGCTCTGTCTCTGTGAAAAGCTCGGTGTCTCTGACGTCGGCGACGTGATTCTCATTCTGAACATCTTCAGCTGCTTGACAGCCGCTTTATTTCTCGGAGTCGACTCTGCGCTGTACTCGATTCTTACCTGCGCGGCCGCCTCGCGAACGATCGATTTTCTTCTTCACGGAATCGAGGAGTACACAGCGATCATGATCATCTCGACGAAAGAGCGAGGAAATAAAGAGCGCGATCATGAATCGGCTGAATCGCGGGGTGACCGCTTTCAAGAGTACGGCGGGAGCCGGCACCAGCGGTTTGACCGAAAGCGAACGTGAGATTCTCTATTGCGTGGTAACCCGATTGGAAATCGGCACCATAAAGAACGCCGTCACGGAAATCGACCTGGGAGCATTCATCACGACGCACGCGGTTTCAGACGTGCATGGCGGTGAAGAAACCGATGTTTCACTGAAATCAAGTAGCCAAATTATGAATGAATCTGACGAGCCAAAAAGCCAACGCGGCCAGGAGCCCCGCCATCGGGATGGTGAGAACCCATGCCCAGACGATGCGGCCGGCGACTCCCCACTTCACGGCCGACAATCGACGAGTCGAGCCGACGCCGACGATCGCCCCGGTGATCGTGTGCGTTGTCGATACCGGCGTCCCGGTCAAGGTAACGTAAGCCAGCGTTAAGGCCGCGCCGGTTTCCGCGCAGAATCCGCCAATCGGTTTCAGCTTTGTGATCTTCGAGCCCATCGTGTGCACGATGCGCCATCCACCGGACAACGTACCGAGCGCAATTGCCGCGTGAGCAGACAACACCACCCACAAAGGAATGGGCGGCAGCGTTCCCTTCGGGCCGTACGTCAATCCGGCAACGCCGCCTGCCGTCAGCACCGCCGTGATGATGCCCATGGTTTTCTGCGCATCGTTGCCGCCGTGGCCGAGCGAAAAGGCGGCCGCAGAAAACAGTTGGCCTTTGCGAAAGAAGCTATCCACCTTCGACGGCGTCATCCGCCTGAAGATCCAGTGGACGAGCACCATCAAAGTGAAGCCGAGGATCATTCCAATCAACGGGGACAGCACAATAAACTTCAGCGTGCGCAGCCAAACATCAGCTTTCAGCAATCCGCTGATACCGCCGTACGCGGCAATGCCCGCTCCCGCATAGCCACCGAGCAGCGCGTGGGAGCTCGAGGTCGGCAATCCCAGATACCACGTGATCAAGTTCCAGATGATCGCGCCAATCAACGCGCCGAGCAGAACGTAAAGCCGCCACTCAGGAGCGATCAGATCCATGCGCACGCCGTCGCCGATCGCTTTCGCCACGCGCGTGCCGAATACAGCGAACGCTACAAAATTGAAGAACGCCGCCCAAACGACTGCGAGCCCCGGAGACAGCACTCTTGTCGACACGACGGTCGCGATCGAATTCGCCGCATCATGAAAGCCGTTGATGTAGTCGAAGATCAGCGCAAACGCGACAAGCACGAGAACGAAGGCGAAAGTGGCGGTCATTTTCTAAAGTGATGAGTGATGCATTATGAGTGATGAGTAATGAGTGATGAGTGGGAAGGCGAATAAATCGTGAATCGTAAATCGTGAATAGCTTTTTCTATTTACCATTCACGATTTACGATTTACTCATTACGCATCACTCATGACTCATCACTCATCACTGTTTTTACGTATGTTTGATAATTACGCTCTCGATGATGTTGGCGACGTTTTCGCAACGGTCGACGGCGGCTTCTAACTTTTCGTAAATCTCTTTCCACTTAATCACCGTGAGTGGGTCGCGCTCTTCATGGAACAACTCGGCGATAGCGGCGTGGTAAATGTCATCGCCATCATTCTCCAGCCGGTGAATTTCAACCAGACGCTGCGTAATGTTCTTCGGTTTCTGCAAAGTCGCCACGATTTCTCGTAGCTGGTCAGCCATGCGTTCAATCACGCCGGCGAAGTCATGCGCGTAATCGCGAATCTCACCGATATCGAAAATGATGATGGCGCGCGCGGCATCGTCGATTAAATCGACGATATCATCCAGCGCGCTCGACATTAAATAGATGTCTTCGCGATCGAAAGGCGTGATGAACGACTTGTTGAGCTTCGTCGAAATCGTGTGCGTCAGTTCGTCGCAGGCGTGCTCGAGACGTTTGATTCGTTGCGAGTACTCGTTGTAGTTCTGGCGCTCATCGGCGAGCATTTGCCGCAGCTCGCGCGCCGCGTCGCCAATATAAAGCGTCATCTGAATGAACAGATCGAAGTATTGCTCTTCCTTTGGAAGGAGGTTCAGAATGCCCATTCGATTGTCCTTCGCGTGCTGTGAATTTTCGAGATGCGCACTATAGCCGAGAGCCTCCGTATCCTACAAATCTGTAAAGGCCCTCATCGAGTCGTCAGCGACATGCTCGAAAAGAGTTAACTGACAGATAAGATCCACGAAACCGCGCAGTAACATTCGCCCACTATTATCACTGCCCTGGGGAAAACCTCTCGAACAAGGCGGCAAGGGGCTATGTTGGCGGTTATTTACCGACATAGCCTCTTTTCTCACGTCGCTATCATTTGAACCGAGCTTAAAGCGCGGATTCGTACTATCCTGTTTCAGGTAGACTAATCGATTTAAGGCGCAAAATGACTTGTTCTAAATGCGGATTGCCGACACTGCCGGAACAAAAATTCTGCCGCTCGTGTGGTGCAAGCCTGCAGATGACCACACAACCGCTTGCTGATCGAACCGACGCGATCTCTGAACATCAGCCAGGATCAACAGCCACACGAACAACCGGGCGGGCGAACAGGTTGGTGCTGTGGGGATTTATCATCATGTTTGTAGGTGCAGCACTCGGCGTGGTCGGGAAAAAATTGATGCACGAAGACATTGTTACTGTCGTCGGCGTTTTGATGTCTTTAGTGGGAATGTTTCTTACAGTTTACCCGTATCTCTTACCGTCCCGCGCGAAGCACGACACCAGTCCCCACTCCCAACCGGACGAGCTACCCGTATTCCAACCACCAAAGAGTCTGCCGATAGAACGCGATATCGACTACGTCCCAAGCATCACCGAAAGGACAACTAATTTGTTGGAAACCCGCCCGGCTGCGAGACCGAAACAAAAAGAAAGTGGGGAATTGGAAGCCTAGCGTGAGCCTAGGGGCAAGGTGCTTGAAACTTTGACCTTGCTTGCGCGCGGGCTTCTGACACCGTCGGCGGCGGCACGACAGAGCGGCCCACCTAAAAGAATTACGTCCCGGATTACTTCGACACGATCAGCAATTGGGTTCAGACACAAACCGAAAATTAACGCGCGCCGCGGCCGGCAGCTGAAACTTGATTCTTTCAGCGATGCCTGATTGAATGCCGCGCGCATCAAATCCGAAAGGAGCACTGATAATCATGTCCGGTCCGGCTCCAAATCCAAACAAGGCGCTTTGGGAGAAAGGCGATTTCACGCGCATCGCCGCGACGATGCGGCAAAGTGGAGAGGAATTAGTCAAGCGAATCGGAATCACGAAGGGGCTTAAGGTTCTGGATCTTGGCTGCGGGGACGGCACAACCGCGCTGCCGGCAGCACAACTCGGCGCTGAGGTGCTCGGCGTCGACATCGCGCGCAATCTGGTAGAAGCCGGAAACCAGCGCGCGGCCGAATACGGACTGACGAACTTAGAGTTTCAAGAAGGCGACGCAACGAACTTGCAGGAGATTCCAGATGCGCAGTTCGATGTCGTCGTCAGCATTTTCGGGGCAATGTTCGCGCCCAAGCCCTTCGATGTCGCGAAGGAAATGGTCCGAGTGACGAAACCCGGCGGGCGCATCGTGATGGGAAACTGGATCCCGAACGACCCGACGCTGGTCGCGCAGATTCTGAAGATTAGCTCAGCCTACACACCGCCGCCGCCCGAAGGTTTTATTAGCCCGATGACTTGGGGCGTCGAAAGCCACGTCACTGAACGATTCGGCGCGGCTGGAATTCCCGCGGAAAATATTTCGTACGATCGCGACACATTCAGTTTCCGCTTTACCGGATCACCTGCCGCGTACGTCAACGAGTTCCGCGACTACTATGGCCCGACGATGAACGCCTTCGACGCGGCCGAAAAGAACGGGCGCGCCGCCGATCTGCAACGCGAACTGGAAGAGCTGTTCACTGCGCAGAACACGAGCGCCGATGGGACGACGATTCCGGCGACTTTCCTGCGCGTAACAGTGAAGCGCTGACGCTGTTCGCTCAGGGGAACTCGACCGGTATTCGGAGGACTTATGAAGAAGACATTAATTTCCGCTTTGACCGCGTACCGGCAATACCGAGCAGTGAAAGCGAGAAGTCGCGTCTATCGGGCTGTGCGTTACGCGTTCTTCTCGATTGTCCTGGCTTACATTCTGCTGCTGTGCTTTCCGCAGGTTCTGTTTGGCCGTCAGATTTCATCCGGCAATCTGACCGTCTATTCGCGCGAACCGCTCGATCAAAACATGAACGTAGTTCTGGAACGAGTGCAGCAGAAGCTGGCGGCTTCACCAATCAACAGCGCCGAAGTAAAACCGAAGATCTTTCTCACCGGCAGTTTTGGTTTCTATTCAGTGCTGAGCCTCTACATCGGCGACAATTCGTTTGGCAAGGGCTATGCAGGGCTCAACACAAATAATGTCTTCATCAACAAGTGCGACACTGCCCACGATCTCGTTTTTAGGAACGCTCCAGCCAACAATCAGAGAAGCCTCAGTGGCGTGATTGCGCATGAGATAACTCACCTTCTGATTCGGAAAAGATACGGTTACTGGCGGAACCTAACGATGCCTACCTGGAAGAAAGAAGGCTACGCCGAGTACATCGCCGGCGGCTCGACGCTCGATTACGAAACCGGTGTGCGAATGTGGAAAACAAATCCGCGGAATGGCGCCGGCTATCAATATTTCAAGTATTACATGCTGGTGAAATATGTGCTGGAACACGACAAGCTCAGCGTCGACGATCTCTTCAATCGCAACTTTGAGGTGCCGGCATTGGAAGAGCGAGTGCTGAAGAGTCTGTAAAAATGAATCGAAGACGTGGCTTTGACTCAACCGGCGGTGGCTGATATAAGTGGCCGCAATTTTCCACCTACATTAAAAGGAGCTGCACAAAAATGCGGAAAAGTGTCTCGACTCTTATGGTGGCGTGCGTCATGCTCGTCGGCGGAATAGGAAGCGCTGCTTACGCGCCTGACAATGCCGGGCCCTCGGCTAATGGAACATTTCAATTCACAGTCGGCGATGGTTCCGTCCGTTACGTTAGCTTCAACGCAAGGATCCAGAAAGACAATAAAGTCACCGGCGAGATGACCTATACGGAGCCGTCC
>JBKPPE010000138.1:0-6534 GCA_046733375.1 Acidobacteriota bacterium
GGTCAAGGCGCCGGAGGGTGCGCCCAATGTTCTGATTGTGCTGATCGATGACATGGGCTTTGGCATGTCCGAAGCGTTCGGTGGGCCAATCCACATGCCGACGGCTACGCGCCTGGCAAATGACGGGCTGCGCTACAACCAGTTTCATACCACGGCGCTCTGCTCTCCAACGCGCGCGGCACTCATGAGCGGCCGTAACCACCACACTACCAACTTTGGCTCGATCGCAGAGACGGCTACCTCCTTCCCAGGACAGACGGGTCAACGTCCCAACAGCGTTGCGTATCTGGCAGAGATGGTCCGGCTGAACGGTTACAGCACCGCACAGTTTGGCAAGAACCACGAAACTGCGCCTTGGGAGGTTAGTCCCTCCGGGCCCACCAACCGCTGGCCCACTCGCTCGGGATTCGACAAGTTCTACGGCTTTATGGGCGGCGAGACAAATCAGTGGGCGCCGTTTCTGTACGACGGGATGACCCCGGTCGAACTGCCCAAGGACCCGAACTACCATTTCATGACAGACATGACGGACAAGGCGATCAGTTGGATGAGTGCTGAGAAATCGCTCACGCCCGACAAGCCCTTCTTCATGTATTTCGCGCCCGGGGCCACACACGCGCCACATCACGTACCCAAAGAATGGATCGCTAAGTACAAAGGAAAGTTTGACCAGGGCTGGGACGTGATGCGGGAGGAGACGATGGCCCGCCAAATCAAGCTCGGTGTAGTGCCGGCCGGCACCAAGCTCGCGCCGAAGCCGGATGCGATCAAAGACTGGAACACGCTGACTGCCGACGAGAAAAAGTTATTTGCACGACAGATGGAAGTCTTCGCTGGTTTTGGCGAGTACTGTGACACCGAAATCGGGAGACTAATCGATGCGATTGGCGATACGGGCCAGCTCGACAACACACTCATTTTTTACATCGTTGGCGACAACGGGACCAGCGCGGAAGGCGGCATGAGCGGGCTCTACAACGAGATGACCTATTTCAACGGCCAGCGCGAGTCCGTTGCGGACGTCCTGAAGCATTACGACAACCTCGGTGACGCAACGACCTACCCGCACTTCGCAGCCGGCTGGGCGGTTGCCGGCGACAGTCCTTTTGCATGGACCAAGCAGGTTCCTGCCGATTACGGGGGCACGCGCAACGGATTGATCATCCATTGGCCCAAGGGCATCACCGCCAAGAACGAGGTGCGCTCGCAGTGGCATCACGTCATCGACGTAGCTCCGACCATCCTTGAAGCAGCGGGCCTGCCCGAACCGAAGAGCGTGAATGGAACAGTGCAAACGCCATTCGAAGGAGTGAGCATGCTTTACTCCTTCAACGACGCCAAGGCGCCAGACCGCCACAAGACCCAGTACTTCGAGATCTTCGGCAACCGGGCCATCTACAGCGACGGCTGGCTAGCTCGAACCATTCATCGGATGCCGTGGGAATTCAAACCTCGCGGCACTCTCGAATCTGATGTGTGGGAGTTGTTCGACACGCGGGCGGACTTCAGCCTGGCGAACGACCTGGCCAAACAGAACCCCGCCAAACTCAAAGAACTGCAAACGCTGTTTCTGTCGGAAGCCACCAAGTATCACGTGCTGCCGCTGGATGACCGAACACTGGAGCGGCTAAACGCGGCAAATGTCGGGCGGCCCGAGTTGATGGGCGGACGTACTACTCTCAGTGTGTTCGACGGAATGCTCGGCATGTCAGAAAACGCTTTTATCAACGTCAAGAACCGATCGCACACAATCACCGCTGAAGTTGAGAATGGAACCAACGGCGCCATCCTGGCCCAAGCCGGCCGGTTTGGTGGCTGGAGCCTATACGTGAAAGACGGCAAGCCGATGTACACGTACAACTTTTTGGGACTGCAGGAATACACCGTAGCAGCGACTGAGGCCCTGCCCGCCGGGAAAGCCACGATCCGACTCGAGTTCGTCTATGACGGGGGCGGCGCCGGCAAAGGCGGCGTGGGTACGATTTTTGTCAACGGGCAAAAGGTAGCTTCGGGCCGGATCGAACAGACCGAATGTTGTCTGTTCTCAGCGGACGAAGGCGCCGACGTTGGTACCGACGAGGGCACGGCGGTCAGCGCAGGATATGCGGTGCCGTTTAAGTTCGACGGCAAGATCAAAAAGGTAACGATTGAATTGAAGCCGACAACGCCGGCGACCGCAAACGAGGCTGAGAACGCGCGGAGGAAAGCCGCTTTGAAGATAGGGCTTTCTAACTAGGCCCGAAGAGGAGACCGCAGTTCCGCTCAGCATAATTTTGTTTGTGCTGGATCTCGAAATCATCTGACTCTGGCTCCGTTCCGTGTCTCTGTGTTCAGAATTAACACGCTCACACTGTTTCTCGTCTTCATTGTCGTTGGCCTTCAGCCGGTACAGGCGCAAGAGCCCACCACCCGCTGGGAGCTTTGGCCCGAGATCGATGTCTACATCCATATTAAGCCGAAGGTCAGGCTTTTCCTGTTCGGCACGGTAAGCAAAACGGCTGAGGATGGCGAGCTTCGTAACGCGAAGGGATTTGAAACTCAAGTCGGAGTACATGTGGACTACATCCCAAACCAGCACGTCATCCTGCGCACCGGCTATCGCTACGGCGCCTCAGTGGGCAGCACTGATGATCCTTTTAAGGAGCACAGATTAATTACCGAACAGACCCTGCGACATCTGCTCCCCGGCGATCTGCTTTTGAGTGACCGGAATCGGGAAGACTTCCGTTTCATCGATGGGGACTTTTCGTTTCGTTATCGCAATCGGGTAACGCTCGAGCGGGAGCTTGATCTGTTCAAAGGACGCACCATTACTCCTTACGTCTCGGGGGAGATCTTTTACGATACGCGCCACCGCATCTGGAACCGAAATCGCTACGCAGTCGGCGTGCAGGCAGCATTGAGAGCTGGTCCGCTGCGGAAGCTGCTTATGCCCAAGCGCCAGGTTATTTTGGATTTCTACTACATGCGGCAAAACGACAGCCGCTCTGACATTCAACATGTGAATGCCATCGGTGTCGCGCTGGGATTCTACTTTTAGCCAGGAAGGCCGGCGCACGGTACCCAGAGACGAGCTATAACCGTCTGACACGAGTCCAATCTGAAAATTCTCCAACGTTGGTCGTGGGAACAATCTTTTCAAAAGCCGGACACGCGATGAGTTCGGCATCGGCTACGCGTTCACGGATCTCAGCAGTGTCTTGAAGGAGATTATCGATCTGTTGACGCAAGGTGGACGAGTTCCGCGCCGAGAGCACCAGGTCGAGATGTCCTACAACATTCACATCACGCCCTGGCTCAGATTGACGGCGATCTCCAGATCATCCGTGGCGTGGGACCTATTGCGAACAGAGCGATCGTCCCGGGTGCCCGACTGGAAATGATTTTTTGAGGTCCGATACAACTCCCCTGTCAAAACTGACAGTTATCAACGCACTTCCCTCTTCATAGGCTGATCGAAACCACAACTGGGCCACGTCTCCAGCCGGAAGGGAGCGATGAATTATGTATAAACGAAGAATTTGGTTTTCCATGAGCATCGTATGCTTCGTCTGCATGTTGGCGCTGGTCTCGGGAACATATTCCGGCGCCGCCCAAAAGGCGCCGCTGAAACTGTCGAAGCAGATCACGATTCAGGCGCAAGCGATGGGCACGTCCACGCAGATGGGCCGTAGCTACAGCATCACGGCGAGAATCAACGAATACTCCCCGCAGTCCGATCAGGCCATCTTGCTCGAAGCTTTTAGAGCCAAAGGCAACGAAGGTCTGGTCAATGCGCTGGAAAAAATGTCTTCGAAAGGGCGGCTGTCGATTACCGGCACGTTGGGTGGTGATCTGGCTTACATACGCAGATTCGATCTGCCGGACGGCACCGTGATGCTACGCATGGTGACAAATCGTTTGCTGCGATTTGGTGAAGTTTGGGCCGATACGCGCACAACGGACTATCAACTGTCGGCAATGGAGATAACGTTCAGCAAAGATGGCAAGAAAAAGACCGGGAGATTGCTTCCCGCTGCGCAGCTGGATGTGGATAAACAAGGCCGCCTGGAAATTGAAACTTACCAAAATCCCTGGAACCTCGTGAACATTCAGTTGCGCTAAGCTTGGTCCATCCCGACGTCCATGAGTTGGCTTCAGCGTTATCGCGTTCGACTGTATCTCCGCAATTCAATTTGGGTATTGCCGGCGGTTAGCATTCCTGCAGCGCTGCTTACAGTCGCGGTTGTTGTTCGTATCGATCAGGCATATGGCTGGCAGATGAACATCGGTCCCGACACGGCGCGGTCGATCATGAGTACCGTCGCCGGGTCGATGTTCACGCTGGTAGTGCTCGTTTCTTCTACTGTGCTGGTCGCGGTGCAGTTGGCCAGTGCGCAACTGACGCCGCGGATCATTGCGCTGATTTATCGCAACCCACTTCGGAAACTGGCGCTCGCCCTCTTCATCTTCACGTTCACCTTTTCCGTTGCGGTACTGGTGCGAATAGAGGACCGCGTGCCGCTAGTTACTGCTTATCTGGCCGCGTATGGTTTTTTGCTCAATCTCGCACTCTTCCTTGTATTCATCGATGGTATGGGTAAGACCCTGAGACCAATCTCGGCGTTTCTAAGTATCGGCCTCGCCGCGCGAAAAATCATTCACACCGTTTATCCATCGGCGCTGAAGGAAGGCGATCCGACGCCCGAGGAAATTGAGATGAGACTAAACGGCCAGCCGCGCATCGTCCGCAGCGTCGACGACGGCGCGGTCCTGGGATTCCATCGCAAAGGACTGATGGCACTCGCCGTGAAATCGAACTGCGCAATCGAATTGATGCCAGAGGTCGGTGATTTCATTGCCGCCGGCGATCCCTTATTCCGCATCTATGAAGGCGGAAGCGACCTGTACGACCGCGCCCTGCAAAACCTTGTCGCGATTGGGCACGAGCGCACGCTCGAGCAAGATCCGCTCTTCGCCTTTCGCATCATCGTTGACATCGCGAATAAGGCATTGTCACCCGCCGTGAACGATCCGACGACGGCAGTGCTCGCCATCGATCAGATTCATCATCTGCTGCGCGACATCGGTAATCGCTACCTCGCTGAGGGACATGAGCGAGACGCAACCGGCAAGCTTCGTCTCATCTATCGCACGCCAAATTGGGAAGACTTTGTGCGGCTGGGCACAACTGAAATTCGGCAATACGGTAGCGAAAGCATTCAGGTGCAGCGGCGTTTGCGCGCGATGCTCGAGAATCTGATCGACACTTTGCCCGAGCGGCGCGCGGTAGTTCTGCGCAAAGAGCTCGCGCTGCTTACTACTTCGTCAAAACGATCGTTTCCGGATTTGGCTGATCAGACTTTGGCGGAAGCGGCCGACCTGCAAGGCATTGGTGGAAGTTACGACGAAGTTGATTAGCGGCGTTTCCTGAAAAGAGAGCGCCAGATGTGTTACCGCTGCATTCAGGATAATTTGGTCGACGCGCTGCTTGAGTTTCTCCACACTGTTGTATCAAGAGTTAGCCACTTTACGCTTTCGTTTTCGTCTGTCGACAACCTCGGTCTTTGATTTTGATTTAGGTTTCGGCGCGCCTTTGGTCCGGTTCGGACTCTCCTGCCCAACGTGCTGGTAACGAATCAGATCCTCGCCTTCATATTTGCCATCGCGGTGGCAGCTTGGGCACGTCCACTGATACGTCGCATTCAGCCGCGCTTTCCCGTCGGTCAGATCTTCAAAAAGGATGTGGTCGCGCTTGCAATGCTGGCAGGTGGCGACGACATACCATCGCCCGGAGAAGAATGGACCTTTGACCGGAGGCATTGGGGAACGCTCAGTGTCGCCCCTCGAGAATTTGTCGGGAATCGAAGGGGCGCAAGATTGTAACACGCGCGTCGACAACGCGACTGTACGCCCTTGCCGCCACCCGACTTAAAACTGCGAGATTCTCGTTTGAAGTCTTAGTGGGAATTCGAAGGATCGCCGCATTGCTGTACGGCGTAATCCTGGCTATCGGTTCGGCGGCGAGCTGAGGAACGCGGCCTCATCTTCGTGTGCTCTCCTGAGCCGTGCGCTTGAAGACTCGGAGAACCTGTCCAGGCCGCGTCTTGAACTCCGAGGGGCGGTCTAGTCCTGGGTACGCGGCGCAAAAGATCAGCCGATCCTCCTCCAAAGTGTAGATGGCCAGGAGCGTCTTGCCGGCGTCCTCTCCGATCGTGTCGGTCCAGTCCACCGTCTTCGGGTTGCGGGTGGGATCGATCGTGTATGTTCCCCTGATCGGAATGCTGCCGTCAGCCAAGGTCACCACGAACTCGTTCCCCGTAAACGTTGTGCTGGGGTCCCATCCCTGCTCGTCGAGCGGTTCGGTCACACCGTCGCGTTCGTAAGCGATTTGCTTCCAACTACCCTGGAATCGCTTCAATTCCGCGTCGACGTGCTCCGGGAGAGATGTGCAGTCGTTACTCATGAAGGCCCGAACCTGTAGCCACCGAACCGCAGAATTAACAAGCGATGGCTACCTTCTCGGCTCATACCGCATCGCCACCGCCCCCGAGC
>JBKPPE010000139.1:0-3014 GCA_046733375.1 Acidobacteriota bacterium
GTCCACGAGGAGCAGCAGTTGAGTTGCGGTCTCATGTCACGCCCGCAGATCTGTTTTGACAAAACGGCCGACCTTGCAGCCGCATCCGATGCGCTGGTGGCTGGATTGTCGAGCGAAGCCAATTCGGACAAGGTAATAACATTCTACAGTTGGGTTCCACTCCATACTCTCGCAAAATACGGATATCGATGTAAGCAGGAAGAGGGTGTTGTGATGTTGGATTTGACCAAGGGTGCCGACGAGTTGTTCAAACAATTCGCGGCCACTCGGCGAACTGACATTCGCAACACAATCAAACGGGGAATCGAAGTCGTTATCGCCAGCACGCGCGACGAATTCAAGGCTTACTACGAGATCTATGCTGACTGGTGCATGCGCAAAAACATCGCGCCCACCTCTTTCGAGGTTTTGGGAGAAGCCCTCGGATTACAGAATCGCCGGCTCTTCCTCGCGCGCTATGAAGGTAAGACCATTGCGGGAACGATCATTCGCATATATCCCGGAGCGATGATCGAATATGCAGCAAACAGTTCGTTGGTTGAATATCTTAAGCTCCGGCCGAACGACCTGTTGCAGTGGCGTGTTGTTCAATGGGCCTGTGCGGAAGGCTACACACGTTACAGCCTCGGTGGAGCGCACCTCTTCTCGAGGCGAATGGGAGGAAGCATCGTTCCTGTTTACCGCTACCGACTCGATCGAACGTTGCTGCATAGTTATGAGATTCGCGAGGCTTTGGAGGCATCGGGCAGAAATATGTTCAATGCTCTTCCCGGTGGTTTGAAAACGCGTGTACGCCGGGTGCTCAAGGGGCATTAAATCGGTAGGTGTTGTGGTAAGTCGACTGTTCTACACAACGGAGTGCAGTTTCCTGTTCTATCAAGCCGCCATGAAAGGGCGCCACATAGATCAAAGTCACGTCACGCGGATGTGAGTTGAGCGAGTCCTGGAGACGTCGCAGTACGGGTGTGAGAACAGCGGGACGAAAAGGATTGAAGAGATACAGAACGAGCGGCGTCAGCGGTATTTCAAATTCGACTGCATCGACGTTGAGACTTTTCACGTTTTTGCATTTCTGAGTTTTGCTTCGATACCGTCGAATGTTTCGAGAGGCGACCTCATGCAACTCAGCTGCGATTTCGACGCCGAGGATTTCAGCAAAAGGGAATTCTGAAGCGACGAGCAGCGCGCGACCCTTTCCAGAACCCAAATCTACGAAGGTGTACGAGGGATAATCGATCTTTAGTGAGCTGAATACTTCGTAGAGAAACTTCGGATGGGCCGGATGATAATGCACTGCGTGTTCGGCATTATTACCCACGAGGGTCAAGTCGGCGAGCTGAGCGTTGCCGCAAGTGCGGATACCATGCCGCCAATCGAAAATCCTGCAACGTGCCTCGCCTACAGCATTGCGTAAAACATCTGTGAGCATCTTGATGATTACTTAGTCCACGGGCGGCATGCTGTCAAGGACGGCGACTTGATGGGGTGGTGTTCTAATCTAAGATGGATGGGAAAAAGTTCAGAGTTCAAGCTTTAGCTTGCAGCTTCTCAAAACAGCAGCCTAAATGCTGAACTCTGAACTTTTTGATGTAAACACGGGAGCGTCAGGCTTGGCCCCCTCACCAAGGCCACCGCGACGCCCCCGGCCCCACACTCTGGGCGTGTGTGAGGCTATCTAAATGGCGGCGTTATATCTGCCGGCAAGGACCGTCGCAAGATTCTCACGCGGGAGTGCAACTCGAATTCATTGCCAGTCAGTTTGTATTGAGGGATAGTTGCGTTTGAACACACATCTACTCTCCTGCCTAAAAGGCAGGTGCTCGATTAAGCGAACTAAACGAGCCCCTTAACGAACGATACTGTAAAGCGTCACGATAATCGTTAGGATCGTACTTGACGCCTGAGGTGCTACCGCACCGGTGCCAGGCATCTCCCCAGTCGTAGTCACCGGGCTTGGTGTTGGTTGCGCCACCGCGCCTGTAGTATGGATTTCACCAGCCCGAGCCACGCCTGAAAGTACGCACGCGAGAGCGACTGTTAACGCCAAACGTCTCATTTGTCTGCTTCTCCTTTGAGGTTGAGGATTGCCAGTCTACTGGCAAGAAAACAGGATAGTGTAAATACATATAGGGCTATTGACACGGGGTTCTGTGCTGTTTACTAATATCAGCGCTGGCAAAGCACGATTTCTTACACTCACCGGCAAAGGTTTATCTCTCGTGAAGATAGCCTCACTTAAGTTGGGTACCGCGCACCTGAACGCGAATGACGAAGCTCTGCTTAGGTGCAAGACTGCCTTAGAACAAAAAGACAAAGGCGATTACTCGGGCGCACAGGAAACAATGCGCCCCTTGTGGGAGAGTATCGGAGAACGTCCAAAAACAAGCGGACTAGATCCGTCCGTTGCAGCTGAGGTCTTGTTATGCGTGGGTATTCTTACGAGCTGGATCGGAAGTAAAAATCAGATTCATGACGCTCAGGAGCTTGCCAAAAACCTCCTAACACAAAGCATACCTCATTTTGAGTCACGCAGAGACGTGACGAACGTCGCTGTCGCGCAATCAGAGATTGCTTATTGTTACTACCGCGAAGGCACACTGAATGAGGCTCGATCATGGTTGCACGACGCATTGAACAAGCTGACGTTTGAGGGTGCTGCTAGGGCGAGGGCACTACTGAAACTAACAACTGTGGAATGTTCAGCCGGACGATTTCACGAAGCGTTAGAACTGCTCAACGAAAACGAGGCGCTATTTCGAAAAATCACGAACCATACGATAAAAGGTGGATATCACCACGAGCTTGCAATTATTCTTCGTAACCTCGCCACAAGAGAAAACAGGCCGGAATATTTTCGCCGTGCAATTAGTGAATATAAGGAGGCCGAGACTCAATTTAGATTAGCGAACAATCCGATCTTCAGAGCGGACTTAATCGCCAATGTCGGATATCTACTTTATAAGTTATCTCGTTACAAAGACGCACACAAATATCTTAACGAAGCGAGACGTCTT
>JBKPPE010000140.1:0-2948 GCA_046733375.1 Acidobacteriota bacterium
TCGTTGATGTGCGTAAGCTGTCGCGGAGTCGTGCCTGCCTTCTCGAGCCAGAAGAGATCGCCAATGCGCGTCGGGGTTGAAATTACCAACGCGAACTTCGAAGCATCAGGAGTGGCGCGATAGGCAACCACCGCCTGGTCACCCATAGTGACGTCGGTCTCTTTGCCGGTGGTCGCATCGAACATGCCGATGTTCGCTCTGCCTTCGCGTCCGTAAACGGCGTAAATGCTCTTGCCATCTTTGCTCCAGATCGGTGGCGTGCCGCCGCCACCGCGCGGCGCCGTGTTGTCGCCACCGACACCCGAACCAACATCCCAGTCAAAGCCTTCAGTCAGATTTCGCGGTTGCGCTTCACCCGAAAGTTCCAGCACCCAGAGGTCAGGTTCGGTGTACGAGCGCACCGGCTTATTAACAGAACTGTAAAACGCGACGCGCTTTCCGTCCGGACTCAACGAAAAAGCCGCCGCGCCCATATCGAATGTTGTGATGCGGGAAGCCTGGCCACCCGTGACCGGCACGTTGTACACGTCTGTCTTCGGCAATTCGTAGTAAGGCTCGTCGTTATGATTGGAAACAAAGTAAAGCGATTTGCCGTCGCGCGCCCACGTGACGTTGCCATCGCTCCACTTTGTTTTCGTCAGTTGCGTTGGAGTGGCTTTGTCTTCGCCGGTGTGCGGCGCTTTGATGACCCAGATGTGTGACGGATGATTGAAATCCAGGTAGCCGGCGTCGTTGCTGCGATAGACCGCGCGCGTAATCACGCGCACATCACTTTCGCGGGCAGGAGATGCAGCCGGCGATGCAGCCGGTGTGGGCGTTGGCGATGTAGCCGGCTGTGATGGCGACGTAGGTGCCGGCACGGGCATCGTCTCTCGTTGTTGTCTTGCCAATTCCGCGGCGGTTGCGCCATTTGCGAATGAGATCATCGTCCCGTCAGGTGACCACTGCGGGTTGCCCGCGCCGCGCGCCAATGTCGTGAATTGCCAGGCCTCGCCGCCATCCATCGAAAGCATGAAAAGCTGCGGCGGCTCCGGGCGGCCGTCTCTTTCCGGCGAGCGCACAAAACAAATATATTTTCCGTCCGGCGACCAGCGCGGTGTCGAATCCCGTATGCCGCTGGTCAACTGTTTCGTTTCGCCCGTAGCCGTGGACACGATCCAAATCGACGTGTTGTATCCGTCTTTGCGATCGTTGACCGTGACTTTGACGAACGCGATGCGTGAACCATCGGGCGAGACTTGCGGATCGGCGATCCAGTTAAAGCTGAACAAGTCCCGTTCAGTGATGTTTCGTTTCTGCGCGAGCAGGGGTTGAGCGAGCAGTATGATGGTGACAGACAGAAGGATGACGCGAGCGCGCATGATTTGATTTGATCCTTTCGCGGAGAAAGGGGCAGTAGCCCGACCGTAAGGGAGGGCGTTTAATTTGACGCATTGATCACGCCCTCCCTTACGGTCGGGCTACTGCCCCAAGAGCGCGCGTATTCTACTGTAAGATCGAAATCCGCGGAATGTCCGCGCAGCGGACAAATTTAATAGCCGGTGGCAACGCCACCGGGACCATGACAAACCATAGAAAACGACCCTGAAAGGGTCGGATGATTTGACCCCTTCAGGGTCGGACTCTCTTTGCAACCATGTCCGTGGGCGTCGCCCACGGCTATTCAATCCAACCGCTGCGCGGTTGTTTGATGGTCACTTCACGTCGGCCCATGCCTTACCCTCTTTGTAGTGCAGCGTGACTTCGGAAATCTCGATCAAGTTCAGGTCGTGCCACTCGATGCTGTTGCCTTTACCGTCGACAACCTTCAGGTCCCAATGCGAGTTCTTGTCGCGATCGTCAAAGGTTATCTTGACACTCTCGCCCGCAGGCAGAGTTTCTTTGCCGAGAATGTCTTCTTCCCAATCGCCGGCGGTGACGGGTGAAACGTAAACCTCGTGGATTTCCACGCCGGTCTCATTGTGCAACACGAAATCCTGCTTACCGGCGCGCGCTAATGCGTTGGCCGTAACGAATATGGCCATAACGCCGAGTGCGAGAGTTATTTTGTTTCTCTTAACTAAGTACTTCATTCAACCCCCTATTTGGCCAAAAAGCCTGCATCTGCCATGAGAAAAATGGGCAACGCTGTTTGTCGTTGAGACTAGGTCGGAGTCTCTTCTGCTTCTCTCGCGTCTTCTGCAGCCTCTACAACATTTTCGTATTTCCTAAGCTGCGCACTTGGACGATCCTTGTGGTTCGCCTTCTTTTGCAGTTTGGCGAACTCCTGCCGCAGACGCTCCAACTCTTCGTCGGAAAGGTCCTCGAGATTAACGAACCCGGTACGAGCGCCTTTCACGCCTTTGATTAACTCATCCAACTTCAGATGGATCGCCTTGGCGTCGCGGTTCTGGGTGTTTTGAATGAGAAACACCATCAGAAAGGTGATGATCGTGGTGCTCGTGTTGATTACGAGCTGCCAGGTGTCCGAGTAATGAAACATCGGGCCACTGATGGCCCAGGTCGCGATAATTAAGACCGCGAGAATGAATACCCATGAAGTGCCGACGACCTGCGCTGTTTTCTGCGCAAATTTGCGAAACAATTCGTTCATAAAAATTTTGCCGACCTTTTCTTTATCGAGCGTTGCTCTTCGGAAACATCACGCGATCGGGTGCGGCGTTCAGTTCCTTGAGCAGTCGATTGATCAGGCGAGTCTTGACCTGGCCCGCCCGCTTCGGCCGCACGAGGTAGCGCACAATCGCGTCCAGCCACGTGTTCGAATTCACGCGAAACATCACCGCCGGATATTCGCGCACTTCGAGTTGGTCGACCGGCGTCTGCGACAGCAGCTCGCGAAAGACGCTCACCCGTTTCATCATGCGCTCGCCGACTTCTTCCGCCGCGACGCGCTGCATCGTTTGGGAAATGAATTCCAGATCGCTTTCGTATGCGACGCTGAATTTGAT
>JBKPPE010000141.1:0-4377 GCA_046733375.1 Acidobacteriota bacterium
CTGTAACAGTCACACGCTGTGCGTTGACGAGATTGAATGCGCGAGAATTCCTTTCACTCTTGGCCACAAATGTTAACCTTGCTGCCCACGTCAGAGAAATTCTGAGAGATGAGGTTCTTGATCATGTAGCGAGGATCTCACAATTAACCTGTTTGTCCGCGCGGCAGCGGCTAGAGCAGCTTCTCTGGCGATTCTGCGAGCAACTCCCGCCTAATCATAGAAACCCGCAATCCGACAGGACGTTCAAGCTACAACTGCCACTGAAGCAGTACGCGATCGCACACCTCTTATCAATTACGCCGACCTACCTTTGCCGATTGCTCAATGCGTTGGAAAAGGAAAATGTCATTAGTCGAAGTAAAGGCTGGATCGTTATCAGCAAACCATCCGGACTTCAGCATTTAGCGTAGCAGGTTTTTCAATTGGAATAGGTTGATATCGGAATTCACTCATTTAAATGACGGCGCGCTCCCGGTTTGGTAAAAGGTCGCGTCCGCGGCGGTGCGACATGAAAGACAAAGAAAATCGCGGCGACTTGTTAGGAATGAGAATGGGGGCTCTGTTGGTGCCCGTCACAGCAAGTACTCATTTATTGCAGCGTTGGGTAACCCGAGCCGGGCGCGGGCAGTTAGCATTCTGGTATGGCTGGTGGTTGGGTATTGGATTCCGCCCCGACCCCCAGAGCAGATTCACGCGTTGGTTGATTCTCATTTTGTCGCTCGCGATGCTCATCTTTCTTCTCGCCACGCTTCTGCCGGACATGTTCTAACCAATTAAAACTTTTTGGAGGTTGCCCCGATGACAAAGCGTAGAATTCTTTCCGGAGTTGTTCTTGTAATCTCCCTCTTTTGGATCGTTGAAGCACCTGGGAAAAGTCTGGTTAACGACGCTCGCATCGCCGAAGCCAGCGAAGCTATGAACCGTCAGAATCAGTTGCAAACATACAGGGGTTCACTAGTGGCGGGTCGCACACGTAGTCTCTCAACGCGCGTCCGAATACGTCTACGGAGTTTGGCTGCGAAGGGCTGCGGTTGCGCGCTCACACCAGACGACGGCGAGACTTTCGGAACTTGTTGGCAGACGTGCCTCAGGCGCGCTGGCATCAGTACGACGACCGTGATTGCTTGCGGCGGAGTTTGTGCCAGTGCCGGAACCGGAAACCCGGTCGCAATCGGCATATGTGCTGGCTGTCTTGGAACAGGAGAATGGATCGTAGCAGGATGCGCAATGTACTGTGTGTGGTCTCGCGCCGACACCGACTTCGACAAAGGCATGATCCTATCCAAGAGTTTGTCAGACCGCCGAAATACTCAAGCAAAACTTAAGATCAAAACCAGCGCGCGCCGAGTCTAGTTCGATCAGCCAACTTCGGGGGCTGATGTCTGGTCCTCTCTGTGAAGAAAGGAGCTGTAATGTATTTCAAGACCACTGTTTTCTGGGTTTTGGTGCTCACATCCATTTCTGCCCAGGCCCAAAGAGCGCGACAAGACAAACGCGAAGTTATTGTCGCAGAGCTCCAAGACATTATCTCCGAGAGCGCCAAACTGGACGAAGCTCTGGCGATCGTCAACGTGCGAGCGCGCGCTGCCGCGCTCGCTGTTTATTCTGACCCGGGACAATCAGAATCGATGTTCCGGGCGATCTGGCGCTTCGCAAATCAAATCGAAAACGACTCCGAAAAAGAGCAAGCCAAACTGCTGGTGTTGAAATATCTGTTTCCGCAAAATCCACGGCTTGCGCGCAAGTTTCTTAATGAGCGGCAAAACATCCCTAATACATCGAAAGGAAGTCAGGCCAAGCGTGAGGGTAGGTCGCGGTTGGATGCAAGACTCGCTTCGGATCTGATTGATATAGATCCTTCAATGGCCGCGGCGGTGGTGGAACAGTCTTTGGTCAACAATCCCAATCCCGGTGTGATGAGTGCGCTCGTGCGTCTCAGGGAGAAGAACCCGTTCCTTTCGGATTATGTCGCCGCCAAAGTACTAGACGGCCTACCCGGACGGCCGACGCTGATTTCTTTAGCGACCCTTGAGTTGTTTGCCGCATACATGTTTCCGGGGCCCGAGGTCTCAATGTCTTTTGAGGCTGAAGAGTCCCTGCAATCGTTGCAATTCCGCTACCTCCTGACTGGTGCTGATGTGCTGCGGAAGTCGCTTACGGAAACGAATGAGACCTTAAAGAGTTTGCGTTACACAGAGCTCGACTTTCAGTTCCGCGCTGCCAATCAAGGTCTGGTTGCTTCAATTCTCGCTGCATTGGCATCCCGCATCCACCCGAGTCTCGCCGTTGAGCTGAATGCGATCGCTGGCAAACTCTCTGCCGGGGTTCCGTCTAACATCGCGCAAATGACTAAAATCGCGCTTGCAAGGATCAGCGGTAACCAGTTGGCCCACGATAATCCTGAAGAAAATTTCGCGCTCGCATTGTCAAGTGGGGACTTCGATAAGGCGCGTGAAGCACTTGACAGTGTGACCGATGAAAAAAAGAAGGACCTATACAGCCAACTCTTGATTAGGAATGAGGCGAAAGCATTGCTCGCGAAGTCCCAGTTCATGTCGGCATTAACGAACATCCGCAAACTTACGGATCCTACGACGCGCCTCGCGACGTATCTTGATGCGCTTAAAGTAATAAGAACGAAAAAAGACCTCGAGATGACGAAGATACTAATCAATGAGGCACGCCTGTTGATTCCGCAAACCGACAGAAACGGACTACACGTCCGGGCGCTGCTGTCTTTCGCTGCTGGATTGACTACCACCGACGCAAAAGCGGAGGCTGCCGATTTGCTTGGAACCGCGGTTACGAGTATCAATGGCCTGGAAAAGCCGAAAGCCGATAACGACAGGCAAAGCATATCTGCGGAAGCAATGGCCGAGTTGAACGATCCGGCCAGTCTGCTGGATTCCCCCGAGATGGAACAGGCTTTTGCTTCGGTCGGCTTACTTGATCTCGATCAAGGTTTAGCGGAGGCCAAAAGGATTGAACTTCGCTCCGTCCAACTTGTCGCAAGATTAGAGGTGTTACAGGCGACGGCGAAGCGTATTCCAATACAACCTAAAACGCGACCGGTATCAAAGGCGTCTTCCATTCCATGATGAACGTTGTAAAAGTAAAGTAAATCTAAGATGCGCTATTGGCGTTTCGGAGTGCTGTTATGCAGCAATGGGAGTACATGTGGATCTATGTTGACGACGCAATGGGGAAACACGTTTATGTCGCGAACGGAGAGCGACTGCAGGCCCAAACGTATCAGCAGGCTTTAAATGAGGTCGGTAAAGACGGGTGGGAACTGGTCGCTATCGTTCCACCGAAAACCCTCGCGTCTAAAATGGAGAGTTGGCCGCAGTTTTGCTTGAAGCGACCGATCGTGAAGTAGTAACTTTCTTAACTCTCTCTTCGGCGCCCGATCGTGCCAGCCAACGGACTCGAAGCACTCGCGTAAAGGCGCTTCGACATGCGACCGGAGACATAGGCGAGCCTTCCAGCTTTGATCGCGAGCTTCATTGCTTCGGCCATCTTCGCCGCATCCTGTGCTTCCGCGATCGCGGTATTCATCAGCACTGCATCGGCACCCAACTCCATCGCAATCGTCGCGTCGCTCGCAGTGCCAACGCCCGCGTCGACAATGATCGTGGCGTTGGGAAGTTGTTCGCGCATGATGCGCAGGTTCGTGGGGTTCTGCACGCCGAGACCCGAGCCAATTGGCGCCGCGAGCGGCATCACCGCCGGGCATCCGGCGTCGAGCAGTTTTTTCGCGACGATCAAATCGTCAGTGAAGTAAGGTAGGACGATGAAACCCTCTTTGACGAGAGTCCGCGCGGCGTCGAGCGTCTGTTCGTTGTCCGGAAACAACGTCGTCTGGTCGCCAATGACTTCCAACTTGATCCAATCGGTCTCGAGCGCCTCGCGCGCCAGGCGTGCCGTGCGCACTGCCTCTTCGGCCGTGTAGCAACCAGCCGTGTTGGGCAGAATCTGCAAAGCCGGATCGAGATGATCGAGAAACGACTCGCTGCTGTGATCAAGCGGCACGCGGCGCACAGCAACCGTGACCATCTCGGCGCCTGACGCGCGATGGGCCGTTTTCATCTCGTCATAGCTTCGATATTTTCCGGTGCCAATGATCAGACGAGAGTTGAATGCTTTGCCGGCGACTTTGAATTGATCAGTCAATGCAGTTGCTGGTGTGGACATGAATGCTGAATTCCTTGTATAGGTTTATCCCGACTCTACACCCTTTCGACGACCAACCGAAAGTTGAGAGTGTGTTCCTGCCGCCTGCTTACTGCCTTCTGCCGCCCGCTGATCCGCCGCCGACGAAGTGGACAATCTCCACGCGGTCGCCATCCTGTATTTCGGTTTGCTCCCAATCAGCGC